>NZ_JANWOI010000004.1:300000-587589 GCF_027920805.1 Govania unica | reverse complement strand
GTGCGATGGCCAGGGGCGGCCGCTGATCCTGCTGCTGAGCGAAGGCCAGATGAGCGATTACAAAGGGGCGGCGCTGATGCTCGACGCCTTTCCGACGGCCAAGGTCTTGCTTGGCGACAAGGGTTATGACGCGGACTGGTTTCGCAAGGCCCTCGACAATCAAGGCATCGCGGCCTGCATCCCGTCGAGGACCAACCGCAAGCTATCCATCCCGTACGACAAAATGCTCTACCGCCAGCGCCACAAAATCGAGAACATGTTCGCCAAACTCAAGGACTGGCGACGCATCCACACCCGCTACGACCGATGCGCACACACCTTCATGTCCGCAATCTGCATCGCAGCAACCGTCATCTTCTGGATCTGATCAATGAGTCCTGACCCTAGACTCTTCGAACTAAAAAATATACAAATCATGAGAATTTATAGAAAACATTATTTTATAAATCACCAATTACTCTTACTATCACAATATAGATTAAATAATATTAACAATTAATTCAAAAAATATCTGAAATTAAAATTTATTATATTTTCACGCGACCTACCAATCAATCTTGTAGGTATTTTTTAGATATGATTCAAAAGAAAGATTCCTTGGGTAAAATATATATGAAACCCCCTCTAATTCAATGCAATTTCATCCATAATATATATATATAAAATATACTTTGTTTTATCATTTTTCTTAAATTTTAAGACCGTATCTAGAATTCCATCACACCATCCATGAACTCGATGTCCTGAAATAAGCGACTCGTAAAGCTTAGGTGCATCCTCCTCTTTACAAAAGCCATTTGAGCAGCGCTTCGAAAAAATGTAATACCAATTTTCCTCTGACAAAATATCTACCAAACTTTTTGAAAATACAGCCCGCCCCATATTAGAAACAGGCGTATGCGAAATCTGAATCTTATTTGTTTCAGATAAAATCTTATCAATTCTTTTTCGCAACTCAGAACTTGGATTCTTTTCAAGCTTGTAAATAGCCTTATACCCCTCAGGGGTCCTCTCTACTATTTGTGAATATACAGCATTTTCTCGGATGATGAATGTACCGAAAAAAAGAAAACCAACCATCAATACCTTGATGTAAGGAATCACTTTTTCTAATAGAAACATCAATTACATGCCCCCGCGTTTCCAGGATTTTTCAGATTATAACTCGGAGAAAATCCATTTCTCAGCATTAATGACCTCCCATCTAAATAATTTCTGCGGCACGCCCCCCCCCCTAGTTGTTGAGCTATATTCTTTTCTTTATTTGTTGCATGCGCTTCTTCATTAGAAATCTTTGCACTTACAAATATATTTTCAATGTATGAGCCACTTTCTTTATTAAAAATATATTTTCTTCCTTCGTCATTAGCGTGAACCTTACTATCCACTTCAAATCCTATTGGGTCTTTCTGATGGCGAGCCGCGTGAGAAAAATCATGCCCAAGGCCCAAAGCAGGAGACTGAATTGACCCATCCGACACTTGAAACGCTGCCCGTGGATTAAAAACGATCACATTTTCGTTTGGCTCGAAACTAGTCCAATTTGTAGGATCAACAATCACAGTATACTTAGCAGCTGCCCATCCTACAGCCGCATAATCCGCCTGATGCACGGAAGAATTCGCCAAATATTTTATAGCTTTTCTATAATCATTAATATTGCCACCATTTCGATACACAACTTCGATCCACCTTCCAGTCGGATCTATTTTATTCACCGGATCATTGCCGGCATAAGCATACATATTGAGGCCATCACCATACCCGATCGGGTCCGTTTGGAGGAACCTGCCAAGGGCCGGGGAATAGTATCTGGCGCGGTCGTAATAGAGACCAGTTTCGCGATCGAGCCTGCGGCCGGTATAGCGATAGGGATTGCCGGCTAGTTGCGGCGGTGAGGCATTGAGCTCCTCGCCATAAGGATTGTAAGCATGACTTTCACTGACCGCACCACTGCCGTCGGTCAGTGCCGCAAGCGAGCCCAGGCGATCGGCGTGATAGTAATATTTGCCAGTCTCACTGCCTGAGCCATTGTAGGTGACCATGGCCACCCGGTCGTCGACTGCGGGGCCATAGACATAACGGATCAGCAGGGTGGCGCCATCATACTCGGCGATCTCTTCGTCGCCATCGAGGAGATATCTGCGCGTACCCTCGCCATCCACCGTCTTGGCCCGGCGGCGGCCGAGTGGATCATAGCTGTAACTGCCGATCAGCTGGCCTCGATTGCTGGCGCTCAGCAGACGGTTCTCGGCGTCATAGCCGTAGCTCCGGCGGCCATCCGACAGGAGATTGCCATTGCTTCTATCTTGCTGTTGCGCCGATTAGAGATCTCAATTCACACGCACCCAAGCACACAATGCAGATACGCATTACATCCACAAGCTACTTAGCCTCTTGCCTTAACCGTTCTTGCAATACCGGACTACATGCCATAGCTTTTGACTGCACGGCATAACCAGTCTCTCCCAGCTGCTTCCCAATCTCGGAAAGTAGCTTCTGAGGTTTAGTCCTCCAGGTCTTCGGCAAAATTGGAATCAGTCCTCCTATCGGAAAACTATGATCAATTGTGATGACGTATTGGCCCGGATCGACCTCGTAGGTACCGCATTTGGATGGGTCCAGAGGCATATTCGTGCCCCAAAGCCTTAGGAATTTTCCCTTGGCTTCGATGACGTAAATGGTATGGCCATAATCATCGGTGGCTTGGCCGAGGCTGGGAGCCAGCCCCTGTTCCTTAGCAACTTTCCCTAAGTCTTCCGTGAATTGAGACGTTTTTTGCGAAGGAACCAGCACGTAAATTTCGGCAACATCCTCGCTATAGCCGCAGCCACTAAGAGTAAAACTACAGAAGCTCACGAGCACAATTACCTTCCACTTTTTCATCGCTTGCACCCCGCATAGTTCTTGGCTGCGCAGGCCGCCGCCTGGGCGTCAAGCGTATTAAAGATTCCCGGACCAAAACGTCCGTTTGTCAAGTCTCTGGCTATTCCAAGCCAGCCCCTCCCAGCATTGCCATAGCCATGTGTATTTATTGATCTTGCTGAAATACTGCGATCAATAGTCCCCACGAACGCGTGAACTGGAGTGGTCACGTTTGTTGCTCTTAGGCCGCTTGGACTATACGTCGTCGTGACAACTCCTCCGGGGACATACATGTCGGTGACGATGTTTTGGCCAGCACGCTGAGGATCACCCGCCGTATAATCATTCGGAACCGCAAATCGACCTAAAAGGTCTTGTTGCTCCTTGGGCGTTATGTCGCGAGCGCACACCTCGTTGTTTGTCCGATAATCGTGCCCATCATTCTGGGGATGCAACTCTTCCATTGCAGCCTGCACTGAATCTCTAAACCCAAACCCTATCTCGCGGAAGGAAAAGGACCAAGTTGCGAAGCGGGGTGCTTCCGACGTTATGCACTCCGCCATCCCTTCGGGACATCCCCCCGAGAGCCCTGTCGAATCTCTCCCATTGACCGGATCGTTGCCAACATAGGCATACATGTTGAGGCCGTCATCATATCCGATGGGATCGGTCTGGAGGAACCTGCCGAGGCTCGGCGAGTAATAACGGGCGCGGTAGTAATAGAGCCCGGTTTCCCGATCGAGCCTGCGGCCGGTGTAGCGATAGGGGTTGCCGGCCGGCAGCGGCGGCGGCGCCGTGCGTTCCTCACCATAGGGGCTGTAGGCATGAGTTTCCGTGACCGCGCCACTATTGTCGGTCAGCGCCGCAAGCGAGCCCAGGCGATCGGTGTGATAGTAATATTTGCCGGTCTCACTGCCTGAGCCGTTGTAGGTGACCATGGCCACCCGATCGTCAACCCCAGGGCCATAGACATAGCGGATCAGCAGCGTGGCGCCATCATACTCGGCGATCTCTTCGTCGCCATCGAGCAGATAGCTGCGCGTGCCCTCGCCATCCACCGTCTTCGAGCGGCGGCGGCCGAGCGGGTCGTATGTGTAGCTGCCGATCAGCTGACCCTGATTGCTGGCCGTCAGCAGATGATTTTCGGCATCATAGCCATAGCTCCATTGACCGTCCGACGTCAGATTGCCATTGCCATCATAGCTGAAGCTGCGGCCGAGGCTGCCGAACATGCCCGACTGGCCCGAGACGCTCGCATATTGGTTCAGGTTGTTCGGGACATAGCTTAGGTTCTCGTTATAGGTCGGAATCCAGCGATAGGCCGCGTTGGAGACGCTCAAGCTCGTGAGCTGATGCACCGGATTATAACCATGCTCGAAGCTGACGAGGCCAGCATGAGTGAGGAGCGCGAGATCATTGTCGGCTTCATAGCTGTAGCTCGTGCTTTTGCCGTTGGCATAGGTCAGGGTCGTGCGACGAGACAGGTCGTCATAAGCATAGCTCGCGAGCGTGGTTGCCCCGTTCTGCTTGACCGCCGACATGCGATTGAGGGCATCATAGTCATACTGGATATAAAAGCCGTCACTGCCCGGATAGGTAATCCGGCTGCGATTGCCGGCCGCGTCATAGGCATAGGCAAGGGACTTGCCATTGTCATTGGCTGAGGTCAGACGACCGAGAGCATCATAGCCATAGATGACGCTGTCACTGCTGTCGGTATAGTTGACCTGACGCTGACGCCCCATTCTGTCATAGCTATAGGCGACCGTCTTGGCCCCCGGCACCTGTTTCTCGGTCAGGCGATTGAGGGCATCATAGCTCATGGCCAGCGTGTCCCCCTTGCGGGTGCGCTTGGTCAGCAGATTGCCGTTGGCGTCATAGGCCTGCTGTCCGGGAAGGTGGCCTTGGTAAGGCGCTCATGACCGTCATAGAGATAGCTTGTGATATTGCCATTGGCATCCTGCACCGCGAGCTTGCGGCCGTTCTGATCATAGCTGGAGCGGGCGTAGCATTGCTGCAGCGTGCCCGGAACCGCGCAGTTGTCATTGGACCCGGCCCAGGCGCGGATCTCCTTCAACACCTGACCGACGGAATCATAGACCACCTTGCTCCTGCGGCCCGCGGCATCGGTCACCACCGACAGACGGTCCAGGGCATCATAACTCTTGGTCGTGACCTGGTTCGATGCATCCGTCACTGTGGCCTGTTGCCCGGTCGGAGTATAGCTATAGCTGGTGGTCTGCCAGGCTGCCCCAACCTGGGCTTCAGTCTTGGTCAGCTCGCCATCAAGATTATAGGTATATTTATAAAGCTTTCCGTTGGCATCCGTCTTCTGCACCAGACGCCGCATGCTGTCCCAGCCATATTGGCTTGTATAGGTCGTCTGCGCCGTGGTCCCGCGCGGGTCGGTCACCTTGGTCACGTTGCCCGCCGTGTCATAGGCTATGTGGGTCGTGAGATTGAACCCACTCGGATCTTCCGTCGCCGACGTCAGGTTGCCATAGACGGATTGCTTTTGAAGGGCCGATCTTTCCGCTCCCTGTCAGCCGTTGCATTTCACATCACTGGCGTCAGCTGGAACGGCCATCGCTTCTTTGGCCTCAGGAAGCCATCCAGAGTTGCACCAAAAGGGCTGGCTGCATGAGCAGGCTGCGCTGTGCCATCTATACCCGTAAATCCACCGAGGACGGGCTTGAGCAAGACTTCAACAGCCTCCATGCCCAACGGGAAGCCTGTGAGGCTTATATCATCAGCCAGAAGTCTGAGGGCTGGGTTTTGTTGCCGGAGGCCTATGACGATGGCGGGTTCTCGGGCGGCACTCTAGAGCGGCCGGGGTTGAAAGCACTCCTGGCCGATGTGGAGGCCGGTAAGATCGATATTGTGTTGGTCTATAAGGTCGATCGCCTCACCCGCTCGCTCATGGACTTCGCCCAGATCGTGCAGCGGCTGGATCGCAAGGCCGTATCCTTTGTCTCGGTCACCCAGGCCTTCAACACCACGACCTCCATGGGGCGGCTGACCCTGAACGTTTTACTGTCCTTTGCCCAGTTCGAACGCGAGGTCACCGCCGAGCGCATCCGCGACAAAATCGCCGCTTCGAAAAAGAAAGGCCTGTGGATGGGCGGGGTGGTGCCGCTCGGCTATGACCTCCAGGAGCGGCAACTGGTGATCGATGATGCCGATGCCGAGATCGTGCGCTGGCTCTATGCCAGTTATCTGGAGCTTGGCTCTGTGCGCCATCTTAAAGAGGCGGCTGAGCAAAGGGGCTTTCGCAGCCGGGGGCGGGATCCTGCTCAGGCAAGGCGGCCGTTCTCCCGGGGCCAGCTTTATACCTTGCTCAAGAACCCGATCTATCGGGGCAAGATCCATCATCAAGGGCAGCTCTATGATGGGCAGCATCAGGCCATCATAAAGCAGGAGCTGTGGGACAAGGTTCAGAGCCAATTCGCTCATAATTACGGGGTTCGCACAGAAGCCCGGAATAGGCCCACGAGTTCCTGGCTCACGCGGCTTCTGCGGGATAGCCAGAACGAGCCCATGATCGCCAGCCACAGCAGCAAAGCTGGGTGCAGATATCGCTACTATGTCTCGGAATCCTTGATGGGCAAAAAGACTCCTATGGACCAGGGTTGGCGTCTCCCAGCACGAGCCATGGAGGCCCTTGTGGTGCAAGGGATTCAGACGCTGCTGAGAGACCCAGTTGCTCTTACCCGTCACTTAGGTATTGTCCCCATGACGGCGGAGATCTTTCTGGCCGTGACCCAAGGTGTCAAGGGCATCCCTACTGCCAATCCTGATGGACTGCGGCCTTTGATCCATCAGGTGCAGGTCAGTCTGCATGAGGTTCGGATCGAGATAGATGGGCTAGTGCTCTATCAGGCTTTAAATTGTCCGGTGGGAGATCAGGCTATGCTGGCGAACCCAGTCGTCACCTTGCCGGTCCAGCTGAAGCGCCGCGGGGTCGAAATGCGCGTCGTCATCCCTGGACAGAAACGGGAGAACGTCCCGAGGGACGAAAATCTTGTCCGCCTGATCGCCAAAGCCCATCTGTGGGGCGAGCAACTCAGGACCGGCCAGAGGCAAACCATCAAGGACATTGCCGCCTCAGAAAAGATGGACCTCGGCGACGTCAGTCGCCGTCTTCCGCTCGCCTTCCTGGCCCCGGATATTGTTGCCACCATTCTGGATGGCGAACAGCCCGTCGATCTCATGCCGCGCAAATTGACGCGCCTCACGGATCTCCCGCTCGACTGGCCGAGCCAGAGGGCCCTACTCGGGTTCCCCGCCGTTCACTGAACGAATTCTGATTTACGAATTGTCCCTGGCGGCATCTGTGCTGTCGGGGACCATCTCTCTTCGCCACCGCCACAACGGTTTGGACACCCAATCCCGAACTGAGACCGGGCCCCAAAATATCCGCAATCTGGCGTTTTTCCCGCCGTCTCTAGCCAAACCACATCCGCTCACCCGCGCAGACCTGCGGGCTTTCTGGCCGAAAGCGGAAATATAGGAAAATGCCGAGGGAGAAATGGTGGGCCTGGCCGGACTCGAACCAGCGACCAAACCGTTATGAGCGGTCCGCTCTAACCAACTGAGCTACAGGCCCCTGAAATGGGGAATAGCAGATTCCATTCCCCAAATATAGAGCCAATTTTACGTATCCAGAAAGCTGCGCAACTTACGCGAGCGGCTTGGATGCTTCAGCTTGCGCAGGGCTTTAGCCTCGATCTGACGAATACGTTCGCGAGTGACCGAGAACTGCTGTCCGACTTCTTCCAACGTATGATCGGTGTTCATGCCGATGCCGAAGCGCATGCGCAGCACCCGTTCCTCGCGCGGCGTCAGGGACGCAAGAACGCGGGTCGTGGTATCGCGCAGGTTCGATTGAATCGCCGCCTCAACCGGCAGAATGGCGTTCTTGTCCTCGATGAAGTCGCCGAGGTGGCTGTCTTCCTCGTCCCCGATCGGGGTTTCAAGACTGATCGGCTCCTTGGCGATTTTCATCACCTTGCGCACTTTTTCAAGCGGCATGTTGAGACGTTCGGCCAGTTCCTCGGGCGTTGCTTCGCGTCCGATCTCATGCAACATCTGACGTCCGGTGCGCACCAGCTTGTTGATCGTCTCGATCATATGCACCGGGATACGAATGGTCCTGGCCTGGTCCGCGATGCTGCGGGTGATGGCCTGCCTGATCCACCAGGTGGCATAGGTCGAGAACTTGTAACCGCGGCGATATTCGAATTTATCGACCGCCTTCATCAGGCCGATATTGCCTTCCTGAATGAGATCGAGGAACTGCAAGCCGCGATTGGTGTATTTCTTGGCGATGGAAATGACCAGCCGCAGGTTGGCTTCCACCATTTCCTTCTTGGCGATGCGGGCTTCTTTTTCGCCCTTCTGCACCATTTGCACGATGCGACGGAAGGCCGCCACCGGCAGACCGGATTCCTGGCTGATTTCGGCAATGTCGCTGCGAATCGCACGGATCGGCGCGGCTTCCTTGGTGGCGAAGGCTTCCCAGCCCTTGCCCGGCAGCTTGGCAATGGTCTCAAGCCAGTCCGGCGCCAGTTCCGCACCGAAATAGGCATCGAGGAAGCCCTGACGGTTGACGCGATGGCTTTCAGCCAGACGCAACAACTTACCCTCATAGCTCATGAGTTTTTTGTTGAGGCTATAAAGCTGATCGACCAGCGCTTCGATACGGGCATTGTTGAAATGCAGGCTCTTGACCAGATCCACCACTTCCTGATGCAGCTTATCAAGTTTCTTTTCCTGAGCGGCTGGCAGGTCTTCGCTCTTCAGCTGGGCGTCGAGACGCGCTTCCTGAAGCTTCGCGAGCTTTTTATAGATTGCCGTGATCTGAGTAAGAGTCTCAAGAACCTGAGGCTTCAATGCCTCTTCCATGGCCGACAGGGAGATATTGCTCTCGCCATCATCATCACCGTCTTCGCCAGCGGCTTCGTCACCGGCCGACTCATCGCCCTCCGTGCTGCCAGCCAAAGCAGTCGCGCCATCAACAGCGACTCCCGTCTCAGGATCGGCGCTGTATGTGGCATCAAGATCGATAATGTCGCGCAGCAAAAGCTGGCCGAGATTCAGATGTTCGGTCCAGGCGATCAGGGCCTTGAAGGTCATCGGACTTTCGCAAAGTCCGGCAATCATGGTTTCGCGACCGGCCTCGATGCGCTTGGCGATGGCGATTTCGCCCTCGCGCGACAACAGTTCGACCGAGCCCATCTCACGCAGATACATGCGCACCGGGTCATCGGTGCGATCAACAATCGGCTCAGCTTTTTCCGGAACCTGAAAATCGAAGTCACCTTCGGGCGCATTCGGCTCTGCCTGAGCTTCGCGTTCCTCGGGGTCGGCCTCTTCAGCCGAACCTTCTTCGACTTCATCACCATCCACGACATTGATCCCCATTTCGGAGAGCATGGTCATGATGTCCTCGATCTGCTCCGATGACATCTCGTCCTGAGGCAGCGCCCGGTTCAATTCGTCATAGGTGATGTACCCCCGCTCCTTGGCGTGGGCAATCATCCGCTTGACCGTTTGTTCCGTGGAATCGATCAGGGGGCTGTCCGTGCTCTCTTCGGTTTGCTCGCCGCGCTCCGCAACCTCAGCAGACTTCACCATGTATATCTCACTCCATCTCGACCCAGCAGCGCGTTCCGCGAAGCGGACAGCACAAAAGAGAAATCGCCCTCAGCCCGTTGTCCCGCGGCCTGAAGCGATCCCAAATCCCGCCAAGTTGGCCTCGTGCCCTTCCGACTCGTCAAGCTGCTTTTTCAGCGCCTGCAAGCGGGAGAAGGCATCATCCGTGAACTCACGCGCCAACTCGTCTTCTACTTGCTTCAGTTCCCGTTCGAGGGACAAAGATCGCTGATGAAGGGCCATTACATGCCGCCATCCGCTCTCCGCATCCACCTGTGCCGCTTCGGGTCGCGAGAACCAATCGCGAACAAGTAGCACATTCAGAGAATCCAAAAGCCGTCCAAAGCCAGTCCTACTGAGATGGTCCCTCATACGGGTCATGTCAAGACCAGGCTCTGAAGCGGCTATTCGTATGATTTCGGCTCTCAGTTTGTCAAGGTCACGGTTCTCAAACTCGACCGCCATCAGTTCTTCGCCGTGCCGATCGAGTAACAAGGGATGGCTGATTGCACATAAAACCAGCAGCCCTTCCCGCAGCCGACCACGTGAGGCAGAATCGTCATGACCCAGCGCCGTGCCCTTGAGCCGGGCCGAGGAAAGCCGCGCTGCCACAGGATCATCACGACGATCCCAGACAGTTTGCGGTCGCCCGCGCCCCTTGGCCGCGCCCCCTGTACGGGGCCGTGACGCCTGTCCACCGGCCCTCGCTCCGCCGCCCTGATAAGAGTTTGCAGCCGCCGGTCTCTGAGGCCGAAACAGCGCCGCCATACGGTCCTTGAACTCCATTTCATAGAAGCGTTTGACCTTGGCGTCACCGATTCGCGCGATGGCGTCATAAACCGCACGCTCAAAACCGGCGCGCCGTTCGGGGGTATCGGTGGGGTGGCTTTCCATCAGCCCCGCCCATAACATGTCGGCCAATCCCTGCCCGCCCTTCAGCAGGGCGGTAAAGGCATCAGCGCCCTCGGTCTGAACGAAGCTGTCCGGATCCTCCCCTTGCGGCAATACGGCGAAGCGTAGGGAATGGCCGGGCTTCAAATGCGGCAAGGCCCGTTCAAGGCCGCGCGCAGCCGCCCGCCGGCCGGCATTGTCGCCGTCGAAACAAAGGATCGGCTCCGGCGCCACGCGCCAGAGTTCGGCGATCTGGTCTTCGGTCAGGGCAGTGCCCAACGGCGCCACCGCCTCGGGGAAGCCGGCCTGCGCCAGGCTGATCACATCCATATAACCTTCAACGACGATGATCTGCCCACGATCCCGCGCCGCCCCGCGTGCACCAAAAAGGTTATAAAGCATGCGCCCCTTGTGAAAGAGCGGGGTCTCCGGCGAATTCAGATATTTGGCCGGGGCGTCATCGAGCGCCCGCCCGCCAAAGGCCACCACCCGTCCGCGATTGTCGAGAATGGGGAACATGACCCGATTGCGAAAGCGGTCAAAGCGATCCCGCTCGCCTTCGGGCGCGATCAGCAGCCCGGCCTCCTCCATCAGCTCAAGCGTCATCCCACGGGCCTGCAAGCCGTCCCTGAGCGCGGTCCGCGCCGCCGGGGCAAAGCCGATGCGGAAAGCCCGGATCGTCGCCTCGCTCAGCCCGCGCTTCCTGAGATAGGCCAAGGCATCACGCCCGCCCGGCGTCCAAAGCTGGCTTTCATACCATTTGGCCGCGGCCTCATTAACATCATGAAGCCCGGCCCGGCGTTCCTGTTGCGCACGTTCTTCCGGGCGCTCCTGCGGCAGGGCAAGCCCAGCCTCTCCCGCTAGCCGCTCGACCGCCTCACGAAACGGCAGCCCTTCGGCCTCGGTCAGGAAGCGGATGGCATCGCCATGCGCTCCGCAACCAAAGCAATGATAGAAATGCTTGTCGTCATTGACCGTGAAGGATGGGGACTTTTCGCTATGAAACGGGCAGAGCCCCGAAAATTCGCGGCCTTTGCGGATCAGTTTGACCTTGCGGCCCACGACATCACTGAGACGCAGGCGATCGCGGAGTTCGTCCATAAACTCCGGCGAAAAGCTCATGCCCTAGCCCTCCGTATCAGCGTCAGGACCCGAAACGGCCTCACGCCATCAGCTTGCGAACGACCGCATTGGCCTTGGCGAAGTCCATCTGTCCGGCATAGCGTTCCTTGAGCCAAGCCATGACCCGCCCCATGTCCTTCGGACCTTCGGGTTTGATTTCAGCGACAGCGGCAGCAGCGGCGGCGTCGATTTCGGCATCGGACAACTGCTGCGGCAGGAAGTCCTGAATAACGGCCATTTCCTCGCGCTCGATGGCGGCAAGGTCGGGACGGGCACCATCCTCATACATCTTGATGCTGTCCTGACGCTGTTTAATCATCTTGGCCAGGAGCTCAAGAATCCCGGCGTCCGCAATCGGCGTCGATGATCCTTCACCGCGCGCGGCGATATCCTTGTCCTTGATACCCGCCAGAATCATCCGGACGGTCGTCAAGCGCCGTGATTCTTTGTTGCGAAGTGCGTCTTTCATAGCCGTCTGCAATTGGTCACGCAGCATGAGTCTTGCTCGATCCTTGGAGTTCAAAGCCCGCAAAAGTGCCGGAAATTCATTAAAACATGCGCTACTTTACCTGAAGCGGGCCCCAATGGCAAACCGGCGAGAAAAAGCTAACAGACTGAAAAACATGAGAAAATTTTTATTCCCCCAAATCCTTGACTGCGCGGGAGGGTTAACATATTGTGCGCCCAATTTGCACGGCAGACTTTCGCTCACACGTCGAACCGGACGGACCCATAGTCCCGACGGTATTTCGCGTGCCCGGAGATCAGCCGGGCGGGGCAATCCCGCACCCCGAAGCACTCTTATTCGAGGTGAGTCTCAATGACCGACCACGCCGACACACCGCCCACGCCAGACCTCACCGCTGTTCTGGTGCTTGCAGACGGTTCCATATTCTGGGGCCATGGCTTCGGCGCCGAAGGCGCAGCCGTTGGTGAAGTCTGCTTCAATACCGCCATGACCGGCTATCAGGAGGTTCTCTCGGACCCGTCCTACGCCGGACAGATCATCACCTTCACCTTCCCCCATATCGGCAATGTTGGCACCAATCATTCCGATAACGAATCAAAGACCCCAGCGGCCCGTGGCCTCGTGGTTCGCAATAGCCTCACCGATCCGTCAAATTATCGCTCCGACAGCCATCTCGACGCCTGGCTTAAGGCGCAGAATCTGATCGGCATCTCGGGCATCGACACTCGCCGTCTGACACGCCAGATCCGCTTGAACGGTGCGCCGAATGGCGTGATCGCTCATAACGCCGCAGGCCAGTTCGACATTCCGGCGTTGCGCGCACAGGCTCAGGCCTGGCCCGGGCTTGAGGGCATGGACCTCGCCATAGAGGTCGGCTGCACCCAACCCTATGAATGGGATCAGGCCGGCTGGCAATTTGCCGACAACAACCGCGCGAACGACGGCTATGATAGCCTGGGCACCCCGCGCGTCCATGTGGTCGCCATCGATTACGGGGTCAAGCGCAACATTCTCCGCTGTCTCGCCTCTGCCGGAGCCCGCGTCACCGTGGTGCCGCCGACAGCGACCGCCGCGGAGATCCTGGCCCATAAACCCGATGGCGTCATGCTGTCGAACGGCCCCGGCGATCCAGCGGCAACAGGCGTTTATGCCGTGCCGGTGATCCGCGAGCTGTTGGACCGCAACATCCCGATCCTCGGCATTTGCCTTGGCCATCAGATGCTGGCACTGGCCCTTGGCGGCCGTACGCTCAAGATGCATCAGGGCCATCGCGGGGCCAACCATCCGGTCAAGGACCTGACCACCGGCAAGGTGGAAATCACCTGCATGAATCATGGCTTCACGGTCGAGGCCTCAAGCCTGCCCGCGAACGTCAAGGTCAGCCATATCTCGCTCTTCGACCAGACGGTCTGCGGCCTTCAGATTGAGGGCAAGCCGGTGATTTCGGTCCAGCACCACCCGGAAGTTTCCCCGGGGCCGCAGGACAGCCATTATCTCTTCGAACGTTTTCTGGGGTTGATCGAAGCTCATGCCTAAACGCACAGATATCAAGTCCATTCTCATTATCGGTGCCGGCCCTATCATCATTGGTCAGGCCTGTGAGTTCGATTATTCCGGAACGCAAGCCTGCAAGGCCCTGCGCGAGGAAGGCTACCGGATCATTCTGGTCAATTCGAACCCCGCCACCATCATGACCGACCCCGAGGTCGCCGACGCGACCTATGTGGAGCCGATCACCCCCGAGATGGTCGAAAAGATCATCGAACGTGAAAAGCCTGACGCCATCCTGCCCACCATGGGCGGTCAGACGGCCTTGAACACCGCGCTTGAATTGTCACGGCGCGGCATCCTTCAAAAGCACGGCGTGATCCTGATCGGCGCCAATGAAGAAGCCATCAACAAAGCCGAAGACCGCGAGCTGTTCCGTCAGGCCATGGACAAGATCGGCCTCGAATATCCGCAGAGCCGTGTCGTCAACAGCCTTGAGTCCGCCCATAAAGCGCTCGAACTCGTAGGTCTCCCGGCCATCATCCGCCCAAGCTTCACCATGGGCGGCACCGGCGGCGGCATTGCCTACAACCGCGAAGAATTCGAAGAGATCATCCTGCGCGGCCTCGACGCCTCGCCGGTCAACGAAGTCTTGGTTGAAGAATCCGTGCTCGGCTGGAAAGAATATGAAATGGAAGTCGTGCGCGACCGCGCCGACAACTGCATCATTATCTGCTCGATCGAAAACATCGACCCCATGGGCATCCATACGGGTGACTCGATCACTGTCGCCCCGGCCCTGACGCTGACCGACAAAGAATATCAACGGCTGCGCAATGCCTCGATCGATGTGTTGCGCGAAATCGGCGTCGAGACCGGCGGCTCGAACGTACAGTTCGCCATCAATCCAAAAGACGGTCGCATGATCGTCATCGAGATGAATCCGCGCGTGTCGCGGTCGTCGGCGCTGGCCTCCAAGGCCACCGGCTTCCCGATCGCCAAAGTGGCGGCGAAGCTTGCCGTCGGCTACACCCTCGACGAGTTGATGAATGACATCACCGGCGCGACCCCGGCCGCGTTCGAACCGACCATCGACTATGTGGTCACCAAGATTCCGCGCTTCACCTTCGAGAAATTCAAGGGCGCAGACCCGCTTCTGACCACCGCCATGAAATCGGTGGGCGAAGCCATGGCCATCGGCCGCTCGTTCGCAGAATCGCTACAAAAGGCTCTGCGGTCGCTCGAAACCGGGCTCTCGGGTCTTGACCCCATCAGCATCCCCGGCGTCGACGCCAATGCGCCTGACAAGGAAGCCATCCTCCGCGCGCTCGCTCAGCCGACCTATGATCGCCTGCTGATCACCGGCCAGGCAATGCGCTTCGGTCTCACCATCGAAGAGATCCACGATGTCACCGCCTATGATCCCTGGTTCCTTGAACAGCTGAAGGTGATCATCGACGCCGAAGCCGACGTCAAAAAGAATGGCGTCCCCGAAGATCGCGCCGCACTTTTGAAGCTCAAACAGCTCGGCTTCTCGGACAAGCAGCTCTCGCGCATCAGCGGCCTCGAAGAAGCCCGCATCGCCACGCGCCGCCACAAGCTTGGCCTGCGCCCGGTATTCAAGCGCATCGACACCTGCGCCGCCGAGTTCGACGCCAAAACGCCCTACATGTATTCGACCTATGAAACTGACGCCATGGGTCAGGCCGAATGCGAAAGCCAACCGACCGACAAGAAGAAGATCATCATCCTCGGCGGCGGCCCGAACCGTATCGGTCAGGGCATCGAATTTGACTATTGCTGCTGCCATGCCGCCTTCGCCCTGTCGGAAGCCGGGTTCGAGACCATCATGGTCAACTGCAATCCGGAAACCGTGTCCACCGATTATGACACTTCGGACCGGCTGTATTTCGAGCCATTGACCGGCGAAGACGTGCTGGAAATCATCCGCACCGAACAACAGAACGGCACCCTCCTCGGCGTCATCGTTCAGTTCGGCGGCCAGACACCGCTCAAACTCGCCAAGGCACTCGAAGACGCCAATGTGCCGATCCTCGGCACCTCGCCCGACGCCATCGATCTTGCCGAAGACCGCAGACGGTTCCAGGAACTTCTGGCCCGCATCGACCTTCGCCAACCGATGAACGGCATCGCGACCTCGGTCGAAGAAGCCCGCGTTATTGTCGAACGCCTCGGCTATCCAGTGCTGATCCGTCCGTCCTATGTGCTCGGTGGTCGCGCCATGGAAATCGTCCATGACAACACCAATCTCGAACGCTACATGACCGAGGCGGTGACGGTATCGGGCGACAGCCCGATCCTGATCGACAGCTATCTGGCCGGCGCTATCGAAGTTGACGTCGATGCACTCTCGGATGGCGAAACCGTCCATGTGGCTGGGATCATGCAGCATATCGAAGAAGCCGGCATTCATTCCGGCGATTCGGCCTGCTCGCTGCCGCCCTATTCGCTGCCTGACGAGATCGTGGCCGAAATCCGTGTCCAGACCGAACAACTGGCCCGCGCCCTCAATGTGGTCGGCCTCATGAACGTACAGTTCGCGGTCAAGGACGGTGAGGTCTATATCATCGAAGTGAACCCGCGCGCGAGCCGCACGGTGCCCTTCGTGGCCAAGACCATAGGCTCGCCGCTCGCGAAGATCGCCGCCCTGATCATGGCCGGACAAAAACTTTCGAGCTTCAAATTCTTCACCGGCCCGCTGCCACATGTGGCGGTCAAGGAAGCGGTATTCCCGTTCAACCGCTTTGCCGGTGTCGATATCCTGCTTGGCCCGGAAATGCGCTCCACCGGCGAGGTCATCGGTCTCGACCGCTCGTTCGCACGCTCCTTCGCCAAAAGCCAGCTGGCCGCCGGCACCATCCTGCCGCAAAAGGGCACGGTGTTCATTTCCGTGCGCAACAGCGACAAGGACAAGATGCTCGACCCGGCCAAAAAGCTCCTGTCCATGGGCTTCAAGGTTGTCGCCACCGGCGGCACCGCCAAATACCTGCAGGAACAGGGCTTGCCTGTGGTCCGCATCAACAAGGTCATGCAGGGCCGGCCGCATATTGTCGACGCCATGAAAAATGGCGAAGTTCAGCTGGTCTTCAACACCACCGAAGGCGCGCAGTCCATTTCCGACAGTTACGAACTGCGCCGTACCGCCTTGATGAACAAGATCCCATACTACACCACGGTGTCCGGTTCGCTTGCGGCCGTGGACGCCATTGATACCGTGCGGACAAGTGGACTCGAGGTCGAACCTCTCCAGTCCTATATTGCCCGCTTGTCATAAGGGGTAAACTCTCGGTAGACTAACGAGATCACAGGTAAAGAACTCGGTGCCGACCATTATGCCCATGGTCGGCAGAGTTTTTTTATATGACCGAATTGGATAGATCAGGGCAGAGAGACTGAGCGGCTATGGTAGAGAAGGTTCCGATGACCCAAATCGGCTTCAGCAAGCTCGAAATCGAGCTGAGAGAGCTGAAGACGAAGGAACGTCCGGCAGTAATCCGGGCTATTGAGGAAGCGCGCGCCCATGGCGACCTTTCCGAAAATGCCGAGTATCACGCCGCCAAAGAGAAGCAGGGCTTCATTGAAGCCCGTATCATGGAACTTGAAAGCTCCTTATCCCGCGCTGATGTCATTGAAGCCAAATATCTTTCCGGCAACAAGGTCGTGTTTGCCGCGACCGTGACGCTGGCCGATGAAGATGACATTCAAAGCAAATACCAGATTGTCGGGGCTCAGGAAGCCGACGTGAAGGAAGGCCGGATTTCCTACACCTCCCCGCTCGGCAAGGCCCTGATTGGCCGCGCCATCGGTGATGAGGTCGAAGTCGCGACCCCCGGTGGCGAGAAATATTTCGAAATCGTCGAGATCGAATTCCTCTAAATTTGACGCCTTTGCATCAGCCTGTCAGTTCCGGTTCCCGGGGTGACAGGCTTTTATGCGTCGTCGAACGGCACATCCGGCTTGTGCTTGGCGCAGCGGATGGTGAGCGACGTCTTGACGCTGGCCACATTCGGCGCTGGCGTAAGATGGGTCGTCAGGAAACTTTGGAATTGATTGAGATCGCGGGCAACGATTTTCAGGATGAAATCGATTTCCCCGTTCAGCATATGACATTCCCGCACCGGCGACAGCGTTCCGACCATGGCCTCGAAGGCCCTGAGGTCCGCTTCCGCCTGACTGTGCAAACGCACCATGGCGAACACCGTAATGCCGAACCCTAAGGCTTCGCCATCAAGTTCGGCATGATAGCCCTTGATAAAACCGGCTTCTTCCAGAGCACGCACCCGGCGCAAGCAGGGCGGCGCGGTAATACCCACATGCTCCGCCAGATCGACATTGGTGATTCGACCATTGTCCTGTAATTGTTTCAGAATTTTGCGGTCGATTTCATCCAGCTTCACACGAGTCATAGTGCCCTCCTGTTGCGCAGTATAACAACAATGAATAGAGCCACAACGCAATAAAATTTCACATTTCGCGTATTTTCTGTCCCGGATGAAACCCGAGCCGCGCTCTAGGCCGCGCAAAGAAAAATTAACCATATCTTGTAATTGTCAACCATTTAGTAACCTTTTGCTTTTTCTTTCACCCCCATTATGCAATGATCTCCGCGGGTCAGTTATCTAGATATTGGATAGGGTTGGGACGTGCGCGGCGTCGATACGAAGCTCCGCAAGCTATTGGAATTGGTCGAGGACCGCTCCGATCGGGGACGCGGCCTGTTGTTTCGTCATATCTGCGACCTGTTCTTTCATGGCCCGCTTCCGCCGGAATCCGGGGACCGCGCCGCTCTCCTCGACATCCTGCGCATCCTGCGTCCGCGCGTCGATCTAAGCGTCCGCCGCGGGCTTGCCGGCCATCTTTATTCCATGGAACGGCCGCCCGAGCCGCTTTTGAAGCTTCTAATAACGGAAGACCCCACGGTCGCCGACCTCCTGCTTGATTTCGCGGCGCTGCCGGACAGCCTGCTGCGCGACATTGCAAAGACCGGCACGCCGCATATGACGGCCCGTCTGTTAGCACGGCCTGATCTCGCGCCCGAAGTCCGCCGCCTGCTGTCTGACGCCCAGACAGAGCCCACAACTGAAGTCCCGCAAGTCAGTTCGCCGCTGGTCATGCCCGATTTCATGCCGGATCTTCTGCCAGTTCGCGAAACGCTCGATCACGCGGTCAGCCATCAGGATCAACTGGACGATTTCACCCGCGCCAGCAGTGACTGGCGCTGGGAAACCAATCGTGAAGGGGGGCTCACCTTCGTATCTCCCGAAGCCGCCGAGATCTTTGGCATGCCCACGCCCTCCATCCTGGGCCAGAAACTCGGCGATCTCCTCACCGATCGAAGCCACGCCCTCGAAAATCACCTCGCTTCCTGGCGTCCCTTTGACGGCCTGACGCTCGAATCCCGCACGAGGCCCCAAAGCCGGACCTGGAAGCTAAGCGGAGTCCCCGCCTTTGACCGCATCACCGGCCGCTTTCTCGGCTATCGCGGGATTGCCGTCACAGAGCCGGGTCATCATGAAGGGCCAGCAATAAAACCTATTCCTATGCCATCCCCACGGACGAAGCCTTCGCCGGTAGCTCCCGCCCTCAGTCAAAGCGTCACGGAGACCCTGCAAACCCTCAGTCATGAAATCAGAACCCCCCTCAACGCCATCATCGGCTTTTCCGAGCTGATCGAGCTTGGCGCATGGGGGCCAATCAATGACGATTATAAAGATTGCCTGCGGCGCATTCAGGCCGCCGGGCATCATCTGAATGAATTCGTCGGCGAGATTCTCGAAGACGCCCGCCTGCGCCGCGACACGGAAGCTCCGAAACTCCGCTCCGTCATTGTCGCACAGCTGATCCGCACCGCCATTGAAGCCGTCAATCGGCATGCCACCGTGCGGGCCATCAAGGTCGTGGCGGCGGAAAATGCGCTTGAAACGATTACGGTCACCGAGCCGCAGATCATGGAACGCTGCATTGTCCGCCTGATCCGCTGCGCCATTGCCGAAACAACCGATGGCTCCGTGATCACGGTTGCAACCTGCAACAAGCCAGATGGCAGCATTGACATCACCATCCTGCCCTCGGCCCTGACCAGACGTGACACCAAGTCACTCTCTTATGGCATCGATCCTCTGAACGCGGACCCGGCAACGGCACTTCAAAGCCTGCGCTTTGCCCAGATCCAAACCCTTGCCAGCCGCATCAATGCCACAGTGGACACGACGCCCATGGGCTTCACCCTCAAATTGCCTGCCGCCGACGCCTCCCGCGACAGCGAAGGCCCCACGCCTGCCCTGCGCACGCTGGCGCAGCTGATGGCTTCTGGTCTGAATAGATAAAATTTTACGAAAATACCTCGCAATTTAATTACGAAATTTTTACAAATACTCGCTAAAGTATTCACGCATCTTTATTCACTAAATTCGAATTGTTTAAGTTGATCCCTGTGCGTTAACCTTTCTTTTAGACATCTCAGGCAAAGTGACATCACTGATAACTTGGCAAACTGGAGACAAGTGATGTTCACCTTGATCAAAAAAATTCGTAAAAACGAAGCCGGCGCCACTGCCATCGAATACGGCCTGATCGCTGCCCTCGTTGCAATTGGTTGTATCGCTGCCCTGACCCAACTTGGCGGCAGCTTGACGGACACCTTCACCAACGTGAAGTCGGAACTCGACACCGCGAACGGCAAGTAACACTGAACTCCTCCGGGGTTTTGATGACTGTCCTGCAACGGCCCCGGATTGTGTTCGGGGCCGTTCCAATTTCGCTCTGCCGTCTGCGCTCTAACAGCGCAGCTAAAAACATCAAAAGGTGAATCGGCAAAAGATTCGCCGCGACGCGAGAATAACCGGCATGGATATGCTCAAGGTCCTCAGTCTGACCTTTGTGCTGGCGATGGCCGTTGTCCTAATCTTGGCCGCCATTCGTGACAGCCGTCATTATATCATCGACAACAAGACGGTGTTGACCGTGCTTGTTCTCGCGCTGCTGTTCCATGGCGCGCAGGCCTTGCTGCCTGCCGAATCCCGACTCACTCCGGCAATCGGCGCCAATCTTGGCAGCGCCCTGATACTTGCCGTCATCATCTTTGCCCTGACCAGCATTTTGTTCGCCCTCAATCTCATGGGTGGCGGCGATGTGAAACTGCTGACCGTCATGATGATCTGGTCTGGCCCGGCGCTCGCGCTTCCCTTCCTGCTTCTGACCGCGATCGCGGGTGGCCTGCTGTCCGCCGTGGTCCTGCTGCGGATAAAATTGCAGGCCCGCGGCCTTGTCACCCGCAACGAAGCTTCACCGATTGTAAACCCTCTTGGCTCTAGTCTTGCTCCGTGCACCGGCATCGCGGCGGCAAAGGTCCCTTATGGCCTCGGCATCTGTGTCGGTGGTCTTTATGTCGCCTGGGTGCTCGCACAGCGCCTCATGGATGTGATGTGAGAGCTGTCATGAATGAGATTTTAAAAGGCGAGGTACAAAAGCAATGAATTCGCGCAGCGTACTCATGATTGTTGCCGCCCTGGTGATTGCAGGAGCAGCCGCTTTCCTCGCCCGTAGTTGGCTTGGCACTGGACAACCGACGGAAACGGCGCAAGCTGAGAAAAAACCGGCTGTCGAAGTTCTCGTCGCTGCGGCCAATCTCCCCTCGGGGCGCCTCATTCAAAAAGGCGATCTGACCTGGCAGCACTGGCCGGAAAAGAATCTGTCGGAACATTACATCCGCAAAGTCAGCGGCAGCGAAGACGCCGACCTCATGGGCGCCGTGGTGCGCACAGGCGTGCATGCGTCCGAGCCCCTGACACAAGGCGGCATCGTCAAAAAAGGCGAGCGCGGTTTCATGTCGGCGATTCTCGCGCCCGGCATGCGCGCGGTGTCGATCCGCGTGTCGGCGACCACCGGGGTCTCCGGCTTCATCTTTCCCGGCGACCGCGTCGATCTGATTCTCACCCAGTCCATCGACCGCGACAACGGCCCCAAACTCCGCGCCAGCGAAACCGTGCTCAAAAACGCCCGCGTGCTCGGCATCGATCAACGCGCCGACGATCAGGAAAACGCGCCGAACGTCGCCAAAACCGTCACCATCGAAGTCAGCCCCGCCCAGGCCGAACAGATTGCTCTTCTCAGCGACATGGGCGACATGACCCTGAGCCTGCGCAGCCTCGGCGATCCTGACATCACCACCACGGAAGACGCCACGCTCGACAAGGGCAGTGCGGAAAAAGGCCAGACCATCACCTGGGATCGCGACGTCAGCCGCATGCCGCGCATGGGTGGCAACCACGGCGCAAGCGGCAAGGGCCCGACAGTCGACGTCACCCGTGGCAACAAAACCGAACAGGTCGCCATCGGAGGACACCGCTCATGAGCGCCTACCGCACCCTGCAACGGGCCCTGCTGACAGCCGCCCTGCTGCTGCCGCTCTCCCAGCCGACCTTTGCCGCAGCCATAAGCCGCGCAAGCGACGCCACGCTCACTGTATCCGTTAATAACGGCACTCTCATCAAACTCGACAAACCAGCGTCGAGCGTGTTCGTGGCCGACCCCAACATCGCCGACATTCAGGTCAAGTCGTCCCGTCTGGTCTATGTGTTCGGTAAGGCTCCCGGCACCACCACGGTCTATGCAGTCTCCGGCACGGACGACGTGCTGTTCAGCGCTCAGATCGTCGTCTCCCACGACCTGACCCAGGCCCGTGCCGCCCTGCAAAAAATGATGCCGGGCAACAATATCGATGTGCAGCAAATGAATGGCGTTCTGGTTCTGACCGGCAACGCCAGATCCCCGGTCGAAGCCAATGACGTCCAGCAAATGGCGCAGAAACTCATCGGCAAGGACAGCGAAGTCCTCAATCGTCTGACCGTAGCAACGCCGCCCCAAGTGAATATCCGCGTGCGTGTGGCCGAAGTCTCCCGCGACGTGGCCAAGCAGCTCGGCTTCAATTGGGAAGGCACGCTCGGCATCGGTAAAAGCGTCATCGGCCTGCAAACCTCGCGCAATGTTTTTGATATTGTGAAGGACCAGGTTCTCAATACCCCGATCAAGGAATTCAAGCCCCTTGGAACCGGCATCGGCAGCGCCTTCGGCAGCATCGTCACCGGCCGTCTCGATCTCAATTACATCATTGACGCGCTTGAAACCGAAGGCTTCCTGACCGTGCTCGCAGAACCGAATCTGACGTCATTGTCCGGCGAATTCGCCTCCTTCCTCGCGGGCGGAGAATTCCCCATTCCGGTCCCGCAGGAACGCGGCGTCATCACCATCGAATACCGCAAATTCGGTGTCGGCCTGCAGTTCACGCCGACTGTCCTTGCCGACAACAGCATCAATCTGAAAATTCAGCCCGAAGTGAGCCAGCTGTCGTCCGCCGGCGCCATCACGCTCAACGGCTTCAACGTCCCGGCCCTGACCACACGGCGCGCCGAGACCACCGTTGAACTCGCCAGCGGCCAAAGCTTTGCCATCGCCGGTCTGTTGCAAAACAATATCGAACGCGAACTGAGCAAATTCCCCGGCCTTGGCGACCTGCCGATTCTCGGCGCACTGTTTCGTTCCGACCGTTTCCGCCGCCAGGAAACCGAGCTGATCATCATCGTCACGCCCTATCTCGTGCAGCCGACCAGCAAAAAAATTCCGATCCCGCAAGACGGTCTGCAAATTCCGAATGACGGCGAACGCAATCTTGACGGACAAAGCTATCGCGCCGTGCCACCGGCTCCCGCCCCGGCTGCCGACACCACAGCCCGCGCCGGCTTCATGTTGAATTAGGAAGATGATCATGACCGCACGCATCTCCGCTCTCCTCCTCCTCGCCATGGGCCTCAGTGCCTGCGCGGAAAAAAGCACGGTGTGGGACAATAACCAAGGCACACGACAGAACACCGTCGAACTGCTGCGCGTTCCCTATGACGTTCAGTTCGCGGGCGACATGACGGCGCTGACCACACAGGAAACCGCCCGGCTCGATCAGTTTCTCGCCACCGTGAAACCCGGCACCCATGACGTGATCACGATTGACGCCGCCGACAGCGCTACCCGGCTCGCGAGCCTCCGCAGCGACAGCCTGCGCAGCCATCTGACCAAAGCCGGATACAAGGTCGCCGCAGGGCTCACCCCAGGCGGGGAATCGCCTGCGGCCAACAGCCTCCGCCTTATGGTCGAACGCGCGGTCGTGCGTGGCCCCAAATGCCCGGACTGGAGCCGCAAAGCCGCCCCGAACTATGCCAACGCCCCGACCAGCAACCTGGGCTGCGCAACGGAAAGCGCGCTCGGTCTCATGGTCGCCAATCCGCGCGATCTTGTAAGCCCCGAGACCTACGAACCGGCCAATAGCGAATCCGCGGCCCAGGCCGTGCAAAGACTGCGCACCGACAAGGTCAAATGGACCGATACAAAGTCCGCGACCACAGACAAGTAACGACTGAAGGACCGCATCCATGATAGCAGGCACCAGACATACGAAAGATGCAGGCAATGACTTTGCCGCCTTCGTCGCCGACGCCAGCGTAACCGAATGCCTTGTCCCGGTTCTGGCGGAACGCGGTTGGCCGCTTGATTGCGTCAGCACCGGCGGCATCGAAATGGCCATTCGCACGCTCGGGGCGTCACACTCCCCCCGAGTGCTTGTGGTTGATCTGTCAAGTTCGTCGGATCCGCTCGCCGATATCAATGCGCTCGCCGAAGTCTGTGAACCCGGCACCTCGGTGATCGCCATCGGTGACAAAAATGACGTGACGCTCTACCGGTCCCTGGTCGAATCCGGCGTGCTTGATTACTTCGTCAAGCCGGTCGCCCCTGACGACTTCCGCTCCGCCATCCATATGGCCGAACAGGCCATGCGCCCGCATGAAGAAGCCACCCCGGCCAGCGCCAACGAAGGCCCGCGCACCATCGCCGTCATCGGCGTACGTGGCGGCACCGGCGCAAGTCTGATCGCCTCGACCGCAGCCTGGATCATCGGCAATGAGTTCGGCCGCTCCGCCGCTCTTCTTGATCTCGACATTCACTTCGGCACCGCAGCACTCACCTTCGATCTCGAACCCGGGCGCGGCCTTGTGGATGCGCTCAGCAACCCGAGCCGCGTCGACAGTCTGTTCATCGAACGTGCCGTCATCAAGGAATCGGACAAGTTCTCGATCCTCAGCGCCGAGGCCGCGCTCGGTGACGCAACCCAGCCCGATCCCGCCGCCCTCAGCCATTTGCTGACCGAGGTCAAACGCAATTACCAAACCGTCCTGATCGATCTGCCGCGCCATATGTCGACGCAGTATCCGTTCCTGCTCGCCGAATGTTCGGACATTCTGTTGGTGACCGACATGACGCTCGCCTCAACCCGCGACGCGATCCGGCTGCTTGGTTTCATCAAGGACCACGCACCCCAGGCGCAGGTCCGTCTTGCCGTCAACCGGCTCGGCATCAACGGACTGGTCGAAGTCGAACAAAAGGATTTCGAAGCCGCCATCGAACGCAAAATCGACTTCCTCATTCCAAATGATCCGAAGTCCGTGGTCACCGCGACCAAGCGCGGCAAGCCGCTGCCGGTTGCCGCTGCATCATCAAAACTCGTTCAGTCCATCCACAGCCTGAGCGTAGCCTTGAACGGCATAGCTGACCGTAAAATGGCCGAGCCGTTCTGGAAAAAATTTGTCGCCATCGGCAAAAAGTAACGACTAGCAATAAGGAAATCCCGTGTTCGGACGCAGACAAACTCAGGGTCTCTCAGCTGATCTGCCTAAAAAGCAGACGCCCGGCTTTGGCCGTGGCCTGAGCGCGCGCGCCGAGTCTGCACCGCCACAGGCTGAGGCCGCGCCCGCCGCATCCCTACAGCAGTCCGCGCCCCTGCCTCCGACCGGCGCGATCGTTGATCATGTGTTCGAACTGATCGAACCGATCGTCAAACAGAAATACGCCAATCCGGCAGACCGCCAGAAAACAACCGGCGATCTATCGGTTGAAATTGATGGCATCATCCGCGAACAAACCCTGCTGCTTAACATCACGCTCAACGAACTTGAACGCCGCGATCTCGTGACAATTCTTTTGAACGAGATCCTCACCGCCGACGTCAAATCCTCATCATCCGGAAAAGGCAAAGGCCAGAAACAGGCGTCCAGCAAAGAAACCATCGAAGCTGCCAAAAACCGCCTGCAACCTTTGCTGCTTGAACATATCGACTCCCAGGCCGCCGCCGAACTCGAACGCGGCGAACTTGCCGAACAAATCAGCGAAGTCATCAGCGAGCTGATGGTTCAGGAAAAAATCAACCTGAACCTCAAGGAACAGCGCGAACTTGTGACCATGCTGCTCAACGACATGTTGGGACTTGGTCCGCTTGAACCGCTGCTGCAAGACGAAAAAATCACCGACATTCTCGTCAATGGTCCGGATCAGATCTATATCGAAACCGGCGGCAGATTGCAGCTGACGGATATCAAATTCCGCGATCAGGCGCATTTGATGAATATCTGCACCCGCATCGTCTCGGCCATCGGCCGCCGCGTGGATGAATCGTCCCCGTTATGCGATGCGCGCCTCAAGGATGGCAGCCGCGTCAATATCATCATCCCGCCGCTCGCCATCGATGGCTCATCGATTTCGATCCGTAAATTCTCCAAAAAGAAAATCACCCTCGACCGCATGGTCGATACGCTCAATCTTTCACCGCAAATGTGCACCGTGCTGAAAATCGCCGGAGCCTGCCGCCTCAACATCGTGATTTCCGGCGGCACGGGCTCGGGCAAAACAACCATGCTGAACGCGCTGTCGCGGCTCATCGATCCCGGCGAACGCGTGGTCACCATCGAAGACGCCGCCGAACTACAATTGCAGCAACCCCATGTGGTGCGCCTTGAAACCCGGCCGGCCAATCTTGAAGGCAACGGCGAAATCACCATGCGCGATCTCCTCAAGAACGCGCTCCGCATGCGACCGGATCGCATCATCCTCGGCGAGGTCCGCGGCGGCGAGGCGCTTGACGTGCTGCAAGCCATGAACACAGGCCATGACGGCTCCATGTGCACGCTCCACGCGAACCGTCCGCGTGAGGCCCTCGTGCGTCTTGAAAACATGGTCAGCATGGGCTCCGTCAACTTGCCGCAAAAAGCCATTCGTACCCAGATCGCGGCGGCCGTCGACCTCATCGTGCAGGTGTCTCGCATGCGCGACGGCGTGCGCCGGGTTCAGGCTATCTCCGAAGTCGTCGGCATGGAAGGTGACGTCATCACCACACAGGATCTGTTCACCTATGAATTCGAAGGTGAAGACGACAACGGCACTTTGATCGGTAGTTTCCGCTCAACCGGGGTCCGTCCGCATTTCGCCATCAAGGCCGAATATTATGGCCTGCACCGTGCGCTTCTGGAGGCCATGTGACATGACCAGCATCAATCCCAACATCATCTTTCTCGGTGTTTTCGGCGCGATGCTCATCATCTTTGGCTCGGTGGTGTTTTTCGCCAATCTGCTCAGCCCGGCCAACAAAGCCGTAAGCCAGCGCCTCACCCGTTTCAAGGAACGCTACAAGGCGAACAAATCGATCGATGCCTCGCGGCGTTTGCAAATTTATTCCCGCGACAGCAATCTTGAAGATCTTCTGAAACGCATCCTGCCCCGTCCGGCGGAACTGCGGCAACGCCTCAACCGCACCGGCAAGGCGATCACCCTCGGGCAGTTTGCAGCGGCGAACGGCATCGCCACCGTCATCTTCACTCTGCTGTTGTTGCTGGCCAGCGGTTTTCCGGCGATCGCCTGTCTTTTCGGCGGCATTTTTCTCGGCATCGGCCTGCCGCACATGAGCGTCAATTATCTCATCAACAAGCGTCAGGAAAAATTCCTGGCGCTGTTTCCCGAGGCCATCGACCTCATTGTGCGAGGCCTGAAATCGGGCTTGCCGGTGATCGAGTCCATCAATGCCGTCAGCCGTGAAATGGATGACCCGGTCGGCACTGAATTTCGCCGCATCGCCGATGACATCCGCTTCGGCAAGACCATGACCGACTCCTTATGGAGCGCTACGGAGCGCCTGTCCGTCGCGGAATTCAAATTCTTTGTCATCAGTCTTTCCGTGCAACAGGAAACCGGCGGCAACCTTGCCGAAACCCTTGGCAACCTGTCGGGCATCCTGCGCTCCCGTCAGCAAATGAAACTGAAGATCAGGGCCATGTCATCCGAGGGCCGCGCCAGCGCCATGATCATCGGCTCGCTGCCGTTCATCATGTATGGGCTGATCCTGGTGATGAATCCGGAATATGGAGCCGTGCTCTACACCGATCCGCGCGCCCAGATGGTCGCTGTCGGCGCCCTGATCTGGATGGGTATCGGCATGCTGATGATCAAAAAAATGATTTCATTCGAGATCTGATGATGGACAATTTACCCTTCGGCCTGAAACCCCAAGACCTGATCACCCTGATGGCAGCGGCATCGGCTTTTCTGATGGTGCTCGCGGTCTGGAGCTCCGGGCTCGTGAGCGACCCCATGCGCGGGCGGCTCGAAGCCCTGAAGAACCGTCGCGATGCGCTCAAATCCGGATATATCGCGGCGCGCAAACGCACTCCCGTCAAACGCACGAAAAGCGTCGGCTTCATGCGCGAGGTCCTCAACCGCGTCAATGTGGTCAAGGAAGAACAATCACGCAAATTCAGTCAGCAACTGGCAGCAGCTGGCATCCGATCGAGGGACGGCGTCGTCATCCTGATGTTTTTCAAATTGATCCTGCCGATTCTGATTGGCCTGATCGCCCTTGTCATGATTTTCGGCCTGAAGCTGTTCGACTGGTCGCAACCGACGAAATTCGCGGCCTTTGTCGGCTCCATGTTGCTCGCCTCCATGGCCCCGGACTTCTACTTGAAAAACCTTGTGCAGAAGCGTCAGCAAGCCATCCGCAAAGGTCTTCCGGATGCGCTTGATCTTCTGGTCATCTGCGCCGAAGCCGGGCTCACGCTCGACGCCGCGCTGCAACGTGTGGCCCGTGAAAATCAGCGCGCCTGCCCCGAACTCGCCGATGAACTCGGGCTCACCTCCATTGAACTCGGCTTTCTTCCCGACCGCCGCCAGGCGCTCGCCAATCTCGCCGCCCGCGTCGAACTGCCTGCCGTCAAGGCCGTGGTGGCGACGCTCAGTCAGGCGGAAAAATACGGCACACCGCTCGCCCAGTCCCTGCGTGTTCTGTCGGCTGAATTCCGCAACGAGCGCATGATGAAGGCCGAGGAAAAAGCCGCCCGCCTGCCGGCAATCATGACCATTCCGCTGATCGTCTTCATCATGCCGACCTTGTTCGTCGTGCTCATGGGTCCGGCGGCCTGCAGCATTTCCGACAATCTGATGAAATAATCCGTCACTCGATCCGTTGCCGCGGGAACAGAATGCCAAAGGTCGTGCCCTGCCCGATCTCGCTGACGATCTCAAGCGCCGCATCATGCAGATCGAGAATGGATTTTGCGATCGCAAGCCCAAGCCCCGCACCATCATGGCGTCGTGTCAGATGTGAATCCACCTGCGTAAACGGCTCAAGAATGCGGGCGCGATCGGTCTCGGCAATGCCAATGCCGGTGTCGCTGATGGCAAAATAATATTCCCCCTCAGTCGTCACACTGACCTGCAACCTGACCCGACCACCGGGCGGCGTGAATTTTATGGCGTTGTGTAACAGATTGATCAGCACCTGCTGAATGCGGGCTTCATCACCGATCAACACCGGCAAATGATCTTCAAGCACGGACTCAAGCACCAGACCGCGCTCCGTGGCCCGGGGAGTCACAATCCGCAAACAGCGCCGGATCAGATCGCTCACAACAATCGGACCTTCATCCAGTTCGACCTGTCCGGCTTCAATGCGTGATATCTCCAGGAGATCATTGATGGTGCTCAAAAGATTGCTGCCGGAATCCTTGATGTCCTGCGCATATTCCATGTATTTCGGATTTCCGATCCGGCCGAGCGTCTCAAGCCTCAGAATATCGGCAAACCCGATTACCGCATTCAACGGCGTTCTGAGTTCATGGCTCATCATCGCAAGAAATCGTGACTTGGCTTTTGACGCCGCAATGGCCACATCCCGGGCCTCGCTCAGCTCTTTTTCCTTCAGCTGTGTCAGATGCCGGTATTTCTCTGCAAACAGCACGGCAAACATCATGCAGATCAGGGCGAAACTGATGCGGAAAAGCGATTGATAGAACTCCCCCCAGGGCAGCACGCCAAAACGCTCGAACGGCACCAGAATCAAAACCCCGCAAAAATACAGCCAACTCAGCGAAAATAATTTTCTGTATTTCTGTTTGTTGCGCCACAAGATCAACGAAAGAGCCAGACTTCCAAAAAATCCGAAGATCACAGATGCGAACATCAAACTATGGGCCAGCCGGAAATCGACCAGACTGATCAACAGTACGAGGACGCTCAATTTCTCAAAAATCCGGCACAGCAGATCAAGCTTCGGCGCATAGACTGCAAGATGCAGAAACAATCGTGTAAATCGAGTGAGGGAAAACAGGATAAGGCAGTTGCAGGCAGAAATGACAAAATTCGCCGCCCAGGTGGTTTCTGGCAGCACATAAGCGCTCATATATCCCCAGATCGAGGAGAAATATCCGCCAACCCCAATGACCAAAATGGAAAACAGAAGATATTCGCTGTCGCGAACAATGGCAAAGATCGCAAAACTGTAAAAGGCCGCCGCCAGAATGATCCCAAAAAACAAAATGGACGGATCATAGCTGCGGGACAGCTCCACATAAAACGTCTCCACATCATGCAGGCTCACATCAAAGGCAAGAATGCTATCGCCCGAGAGCCGCACATAATAGGTCACATCCGCATGGGGCGGCACCGTCACCCGAAACAACGCATTGCGTCCGGGAATATCGACCGAACGACCAACAACACTGTCGCCCGCAAGCTGCTGTTGAAATCCTGTGCCGGTGAGCGAAGGCCGATAAAACTCCAGGCGATCAATCGTCGGAAACCCGAATTCCACAATCTGATCCACAGCCGTCGCCCCGGGATTATGCAGCGTGAACCGCCCCCACCAGGCGGCGCGGCTAAATCCCATATTGGAGCTTTTCCCGTCGACGGCCACAAAATGCGCCTGCATGGCCGGTTCGCTCACCTCGGCGATGCCGAGTTTTTCACTGGAGTCTTTTAGGATATCAAGCCTTTCCGTCAGGCTTTTTGTTGTGCCACCGGTCTCGACAACAGTCGTCGCCCGCACGGATGCAGAGGCCATCGAAGGACAACCAAAGACTGCCGCACAGGCAAAAATAAGGAAACAGCTGACAACAGTGACCAATGCCCGCACAAACACCTTCCTCCCCCTGTAGACCAGAACAGCATGCAGCGCATGCGTATCGTCACGATATCAGAAAAACCCACTAAAACCTTTACGGCCCCTTTTTATTATGTCGCCCTATCACCCTTGGTATGTCTTAACAAGTAAATACACAAATTAACCATTGATTAACCAATCATTTTCATTGATGATTCTGCGACGCCACAGAAACAACGGCATGTAACAAGTTGATCTTCTGTAGCTTGAGGGAGGTTGGTTCTATGGGAGTACAGTGTGTACCCGGATATAATTAAGGCGGCAGAAAGCACGCCGAAACCGGATTTGAAAGGCCATCATGCCGGCCTTGGTCCACGCTCGACTGGCGACGGTTTCCTGGGCACAAGCCCCTTCGAAGACGGCGAAATTACCGTCGGTGCCGGGCTGTTTGACTCAGTCTTCCATGAAGTTGACGAAGCAATCGCCATTCTCGCCGCCAATGATGACCGTCCTCTGGTGGTCGACGTCAATGCCCAGTTCGAACGTCAAACCGGCTTCAGCCGGCGCGAAATACGCGGCAATGATCTGTTCTCTCTGTTGCCCGCCGCCGAAGAAACAGGCTATGCGCTCGCAACCCTGCGGCAGGCTCTGAGTGAACGCAAATCTGCCGTGATCGAAACCCGCATCCTCCGCAAGGGCGACGCTGCAGTCCCAGTCCAATTGACGGTCCGGCCCTATCGCTTGCCCGACGGCAGCAATCAGTTATCAAGCCAGTTCGTCTGCGTAATGCGCACAACGCAACCCGAAGGTCGCGGTGAAGACCAGGCAGCCCGTGTCATCACCAACCGGCTTTTGACATTTCTAAGCCACGATCTGCGCACACCGCTGAATGGCATTCTCGGATTTTCCGAAATCATGATGACAGGCTTCATCGGCCCGCTTGAAGCCGATGATTACCGCGCCTATGCCAAAGACATCCATGTTGCGGGCCAGGATCTGTTGCGCCTCATCAATGGGCTTCTCGACCTCAGCCATTCCGAAACCGGACGGCTTCAGTTGTGCGACAGCATTTTCTCCCTTTCAAACTGCCTGGACGCCTGTCTCGACGCCACACGGGAGCGCGCGGTTAAATCCGGCGTCACTCTCAGCCGCTCGATCGCCCGCAACCTTCCCGCCTTTCGCGGGGACGAGACGCGCATTCGCCAAGTCATCCTGATCATGCTCGCCAATGCGCTCAAATATACCCTGCCCGGAGGCCGCATCACCCTCACCATGCGCAGCAAAGCCGGCGGGGTCGAAATCTGCTGCAAGGATGACGGCGTCGGCATCGCCGGAAACGAACTTGTCTGCGCCTTCCAGCCCTATCGCAAGATCGAGGATACCTACACAAATCCGCGCGCCGGAATCGGTGTCGGCCTTCCGCTCGTCAAGGTGCTGATCGAACAGCATGGCGGATCGGTCGCCATCACCAGCACCGAGGGAAGCGGCACCTGCATCACCCTGCGCCTGCCGCCCGAACGCCTGCTATAAAGCGGGTTCTGGGCGCCAGATCAAGGCGCATGCGGATTTCCTTGAAAAAGCGTCGTGAAAGCGCTTTGATAGAGGCTGTTTTACAGACTGGCCGCCCCCCCCCTCAAGGCTTGCCAACTCAATCAAGGAAATCTGGCGCTTATGGAAGACGGCAGCGAAATCTTCAAGGTAATCACGGCCAATCGGCTGCATGACGGGGTCATTGTCTATGCCCGTGCCCAAGGTACCGATCTTGACTGGGTCACCCAGATCGCCAATGCCACAGCCTTCGGCGAAGCCGAGATCACGGATGCCCTCGAACGCGCCGAACGCGCCGCTGCTGCGAATATCGTCGTGAGTCTTTATCCGGTTGAAGTTGCCGGCCGCAATCGCCCCTTGTCCGCCCGCGAAACCGTGCGCGCCAAAGGCCCGAGCGTCAAATACGGACATGCCGCCGTCGACGCGGATTATTCCATTTAAGGAGCCGAAGCATGAGCATCGACAGCATCATTCAGGGCCTTCAAGGCAAGCTGAGTGGCCTTGGCCTCGCCCGCCGGATCAAGATCGACCTTGGCAGCGACGGCATTCTGCTGATCGACGGCACCGCCAAGCCTCCGGCAATCTCCCGCGCGGATGGTCCGGCCGACGTCACATTGACCACCGACTCGAGTGTTCTGCAGGAGATCCTCGCCGGCGACCTCAACGCCCAGATGGCCTTCATGACCGGCAAGCTGAAGATCGACGGCGACATGGCCCTCGCCATGCAACTCGGACAAGCCCTCGGCTGATATCAGCACTCCAAAGACTTACCAACCACGGGCCCGTAAACGCGGGCCCGTTTGCGTTTGCGTCACCCGACCAACACACATCCGACCACGCATAAAAAAACTGCGTCCCCCGGCAAAGCCAGAGGACGCAGCTTATATCCATCCCCAAAGGGGATCAGAAATTAATCGCCGTAACGGATCGAAACGCGACGGTTCAGGCGTTCCTTGACCTGGTCAGCCGTAGGCACGGCCAGATGGGTCTTACCATAAGCTTCAAGGCCCATGGCATTCGCCGGCACACCGCGCTTGATCAGCTCGTCATACACAGCTTTTGCACGACGTTCCGAAAGCTTCTGGTTGTATTCCGTGGACCCTTTGGTGTCCGTGTAACCGCGGACATAGATTTGGATCGACGGAACTTCACGAGCAGCCGACGCAGCTTCGTCGATGATCTTCTCGTATTCGGCAAGGATATTGTACTTGTCAAAATCGAAATAGATCACGAACGGACCAGGTGCCGGAGCCGGAGGAGGCGGCGGCGGGGGCGGAGGAGGCGGCGGGGGCGGAGGAGGCGGCGGCGGAGCTGCCGGTTCTTCCTTCTTGCCACCGAACTTCCAGACGAGACCAAGCATCACGATGTGATCGGTATAATCCGCATGGAGACGCGCGCCGTTGACGTCACGGATTTTCGGATTTTCCGTACGGAAATAACGATAATCGAGCGTCAGATCGACAGCATCACTCAGACGCTGGCGCAGACCGGCAATGCCCTGATAGGCGAAAACGGTCTTCGAGTTGTCAACGAGCGTGACGTTAGCAGCACGGAGGCTACCGTAGTTTACGCGTGCACCACCAAGACCAAAGCCAAGATAAGGCTTCAGACCACCACCCAGATTAATGTCGTAATACAGGTTGGCCATCAGAGCGGTCGCATCTTGATCGCCCTGGTTTGAACTATACCGGCCAGCAGCAACACCATACGGAAGACCGTTCCGTACGTTTATCCGCTTGGCATTGTTTTCCTGACGACGCAGTTCGGCTTCCAAACGTACGCCGCCGAAGTCATAGCCTAAGCCCGCGCCAAAGGCGATGCCGGTCTTTGGATCAGTATCAAAAGACGCACCGCTAACCGGACCGCGAAACTCTGACTTTTCAGCAATCGAAAGGCCACCACGCACTGTAAAATACCACGGATTGTTGACTTCCGCGGTCGCTGTCTGAGCGACAAGAGCAAAGGCGCTCGCGCCCAAGAGCAGATGATATGCTCTCATGTTGCATTCCCCTTCAGTGTTTTGGGCTTTATCACAACAGTCGGGAACTGTTTGTGCCTCAACCCGGCAATGGACATGCTTTCTCAAGCCATTCCATAGGTGACTGGTATTAAACACGGAATATGGTCGAAATGCGACAGTCCAGTATTCCTTAAGGCAGATTACGCGTCAAACGAGTATCTATGTTGGCTGAGTGTGTCCTTAGAGCAACAGTATCGTTGCGCTGTCGTGCGGTTTACAGAACAGCTGTTCTGGCCAATGACCTGTGCGACAAACTCTGAACTATAGGGGAACCAGACATCCGTGCGGCGTCGCCCCACACGATGATCGGCCTCCGTCCGGCGTTCGTCGCGCCAGGCGGCCCCATCCCAGAATTTTATCTCCACTGAGACGCATGGCCTGGAAGAAGAAATGCTGCGCATATCCAAACCCTCCATTGTCAATTCGCCTCCCCGGTAAAAAAAAGCAAGAACCGGGCCAACCCTCGATCTCCACAACCGATCAGTCGCTTGCCACGAGGCCCTGCACCCCACCGCCGCAAATAAACCGCATAGCTGTCAAGTTTGCGTAACAGTCTCTGCATCGTTTCGACACAGATCAGGGGGCAATCAATCCATGCCCCCGACAGGCCGCGAGCAAGGCGTTCAACGCCGCGCGGGCCTCGCTGTCAACGGTCGTACCGCCGCTCACAGCGGCAATGGCCCCGGCCCGCACCCCGACCACCTGCGTGCCATTCACCCGCAGCGCCGTTCCGCGCAGATCCCCGGCAACCCAGCCCGACCCCGTCATGCGGGCCTCAAGCTGCTCGTCCCGAATCCACACCCGTGCGCCGTCAGGCACAACATAAAAAACCCAGGCCCCGCCGATGAAATGGGCAAGCTTGCCGCTTTGCCCGGACCAGACCCCGGTCGCCCCGGCGGCCACGATCCACATCTGCCCTTCGCCCGGGGACAGGGGCGGGGCGACCAGATCGCGATCCTCCACCACCGCCATGACCATCGCATCAACCATATTAAGGGCGCTGTTATGGGTCACTTCCTTCTGCGCCTGATTGGCCCGGATATAAGGCAGTTTAAGACGCGGCGTGTCTTCACTCATAGCAACAAGCTCCCAAGGGTTAGAGCAGCGCCACCGCCGGAACACCCCGGCCGACGCGCGCGCTCATTTGATAAATACGAACCGAGATTGAACTTTGCAGCGCCCCGAAATCCGCCGTCTGCTGCGCCGCCGTATAAAGACCATCGGCTGTCGCAACCGTCAGCACACGAAGCGGCACGGCACCGCTCAGAATCTCGACCTCATAAAGCTCGCTGTCCTCGTCAAGCGGCACATCCGCGCCATCGATCCAGCCGCCGTCGCCCCGGCAGCGCCGGATCCAGCGGATGGCCAGATCGCCCTCTGCATTCCGCAGCCCCGTCACATGAACCGGAGCAAACGGCCGCAAACTCTCGGCACTGACCTGAAACAGCGTGGCGTCAACGGCATTCAGCAAAGCCCCCGCGCTCACGCCCTTATAAAGATCCTGACGGCCGACCATGCTCAAGGACGCCGTCACCGCAACCAGCCGCGCGGCATCCAGCAACAGGAACCGCTCGCCGCTCACATGCGACGCCATATGATGGTCGGTGCCCCGCCGACCGCGCAACAGCCCGCTCAGGACATAATGACCCGCCCCATCAAGCGCCGCTTCCCGGAACTGAATGATCTCCTCGCCCACCAGCGCCGCATTGGCGCCATTCAGAATGGCCAAAGGCGGCCGCGCTTCAAGGAGCTGAGCCGGATTATCCAACACCACCGTGAGTCGCGCTGCCTCGTCCCAGAAATCAAGGGGCCCCAAGGGCAAAGCATTGACCGCCACCCCCGCCACCGCCGGAGATGACAGAGCAGCAATGGCTTCGAAACTGTCGCCGCTATCCACCGAACGATACAACACCGCCCCGCGCCACCGGCTCTCCGCACTCGATGCCGCAGCATAAAACACCGGATCCGTCCCATCGGCCGCGCGCAATGCGGGCAGGTTCAATAAATGCAACCGGGTCTCGGCCGGATCCTCCACCATCTGCGTCGGCACCCCGCCGCCATCCGCCAGCGCCCCGCTCATATAGACGTCGCTCGCATAGGACACCGCCCGACAAGCGAGAGTACCGCCGCCGAAATCCGCCTCGGCGATCATCAGATCAAGCGGCGCATCCGTCCCCGTAATTGTTATCACATCGCCAGGCATCAGCCGCGCATAGGCGGTGCCAAGCGAAAATGCCGCAGCCTCCCGCGCCCGCCATTGCCGCGCAAGCTCGATCTCCGCCGCGCGTTTGGCCCGGTCCGCCGAGATGGTCAGTGGCAGATCGTAATCATAAGCCGCAAGACTCGGCGTCCATTGCCGCCGCGCCCGCTGCACACCGACCTGATAATCCCGCGCCGGGTCCGCATGGCGCACGGAGATTTCACGCGGCAGATCAAGTTCCTGCTGCCGCGTCACCGTCAAAGGAGCGGCCTCCCCGCTGCTCCGCGTCAAATTCTCATAATCGATCACCGCCACCCGTGCCCGGGCCAGCGGCGCGAATCTGATCACCCCCTCACGCTCGACAGCATCAAAATGATAAATCCGTGCGAGCGTCTCAATGGCATCGGCATAGGTCACCGACCGTGCAATGGCATATCCCGCCACGCTGTCATCAAGCGCCGCAACATCAATCCGCGCAAGCCCGGCCCGCAACGCCAGATCGCCAATCACCCCGGCAAGCGTCGCAGCCCCCCCCTTGTCCGCGATGACCTCAAAAGTCAGATTGGGAATGCGGTTGCCATATTCCGCCAGCGCCAGATCCTCAAACACCACATAAGCAAGCCCGCGATAGGCCGGGGCCTGCCCAAGCCCTTCCCCGGCTTCAATCAAAGGGTCGGGATTCTGCTGTTCGCTGCCAGTATAAATCCGGATCAGCCCCTCAACCGCAAGCCGTCCACCCGCGTCGCGCAACAGCTTGCCATCGGCCCAGATCCGTCCGATGCCCACAATCGGCCGCGCCGACAAGGCAATGGCAAACGAGCTCGCATAGGTATAGGAGACCGTAGTCACCCTAGTGCCGCCGCCGCCCTTGCCGCCCTTGACCTTTTCGCTGTCTTCGTGCCGGGTTTCGATCAGCCCCATGGACCAGATCACATTCCCGGCCACCCGCACGGTGCCATAGAGCAGCGGAATAACCTGCCCAAAGGCCGAGGACTGCACGCTCAGATCGCCCAGCCGCGGCCCTTCGCTCACGCGGGACCCGACACCGAAAACCTTCGCGTCCACAGCCCCGCCCAATTGCGACCCGAGATAGCTCCCGCCCGCGCCAAGGGCGACGCCCGCGGCAATCCCCAGCAATCCACCCCCGACAAGCCCGCTCCCTGCCGCAAATCCCGCTGCCGCCAGCACCAGAACAGCCATCAGTCGCATACTCCTGGAAAACGATAGATTGAGACAACGCGGCTCGCCCATAGCGCATCCAGCCCGTGTTCGACCACGCTCCGGGTGTGCATCCAGGCATGCAGCATGCCGCGATCGGTCACGAGCGCCACATGCTGCGGCCGATCGATAATGGCCATGAGATACACATCGCCCGGTTTCGCCGTCTCGACCCGGACGAAGCCAGCCGCATCCACATGACGGCGCAGGCTTGTCCAGGACGTGGGCTGGCGGGCATAGCCCGTCGCATCATAGTCAAACAGCCCAAGCTCCCGGCCAATGCAGGCGACCACACCGATACAGTCGAGCCCCCGCCCGGGCGCCCGCCCCTGATGACGGAACGGGGTGCCAAGATAGCTCCGTCCCTTGTCCACAATGGCAGCCCGCAAATCTGCAGCGGAGTTGCTCGGACAATCCATGAAATTGCGCTTCATTTTGCAGTCGAACCCTCTAAGATAGCCCCCCTAAACCGGAGGAGTTTCAACCCGTGACGATCAACATGGACGCCAACACATTCGCGCTCTACATCCATGAACTGCGTAACCAGTGCATGTATGCGGAAACCGCGCTTAACCTTTTCAATCAATCACTTGAAAAGCAGTCGAAGGGCGGCGTGTTCTTTGCCGCGCAAAGTTTCCTGACTGCAGCCCAACAGATCTCGCGCCTGTTGTGGCCGAACCGCGCCAAGGCCAAGCGCCGTGGTGAATTCCTGCGTCAGGCCCTTGGTATTCCGCAAGAATTCCCGCTCAGCGACGACCGCCTGCGCAATCTCTGGGACCTCGCCGACGAAAAGACCGATGACTGGATCAACGGCAGCAAAAATCAGGTCATCGCCTATGATTTCCTTGGCCCCATCGGGGCTCTGGGCGAAAAACTGCCGAAGGACGAGCATATCTACCGGCTCTATGACCCCGAGACCAACCGCTTCTATTACCGCGGCGACGTCTTCAACCTGCAACAGCTCGCCCAGCAGATCGCGGCTGTCTCAGGCCGGGTGAACGGCGCTCACGACCAGCTGTTCCCGAAACAGCCCCCGGCCGAAGCCGAAGCCACCCCGGACACAGCGCCTGAAGCCATCTCCGAAACCATCCCGGAACAGGTCGAAGCCTAAGTCAATCCGGGATAAGCCAGCATCGCGTCCATCCCCGGCACATGGGGATGGCCGCGATAGTTCGCCACATTGGCGAATTTCGTCCGGCAGGTGGCAAAGCGCTTGTCGCAGCCCGGACTGATCGAAAACAGATCTCCCACCGCAATCTCCCCTGCCATGGCATCGAACAACCCGATGATATTGCCCGCTTGCGTCTTGACCTCAATCCCACGCCCGGCATTCTGTCCTGTCCGCCAGCGCAGCCGCCCATAAGCAAAATACCCGTCCGGCTTGCCAAGCGCGCTCGCCGTAAACAGCCGCCGATCCGCAACCGCGATCACACTGCCGCTCACAGTCAGGGTTTCAAGATCGACCCGGCAGTGTTTATCCCCCAGATCCGCACTGCATTCAGCGCTGTAAATCGTCGCATAACTCTGCCGCAAAACCGTCGTCAGGCCACGCAACTCGGCCACATATGTGCCGCGTCCCATGCGCACCTCGCCGATCCAGCCGCTTTTGATATGAAGATTGCCAGACTCCGGAGCCGCCCAGTTGACCAGAAAAAGATCGACTGCCGCGAAATCATAAAGCCCGGCCCGCAGATCCGCCGCATTGATGGCGCTGTCCGAAAGCGCCCCTTCCACATCAAGATCGTCACTGTCAAACATCTGACCTGCCGCGATCACCGTCGGACTGAAGGCGCTCGACGGCCGATAGGTTAAACCGCCAATGCGCAAACTCTGATCATGAGTGGTAAAGCCAAGCGTCACGCCATCCCGCCGCCGCACCCGCCAGCACGTGGCAAGCTGCGTCACCTCGCCCCCAAGATGTGCAATCATATCCGCCGTTGTCGTGCGCATGTTCGCCCTCTCTCAAACCCGAATTTCCACAAGCCCCACGTCCGGCGCCGCCCCCGCACAGAAATTTTCGGCGGTCACCGCCAATCTGTCATCGCGGAACCGCACCGGCACGTCGAACAGAAAGCCCGCCGTCACCGCAACCCCGTTCGGCGGCGCACTCGCAAAACTCACAACCCCGGTGACGCTGTCCACCGACCAGCCGCTTGTTTTCACCACACCACCGAGAGCGATTTTGACACTGCCCGCCACCGGCTTGCGGATCACCCGCTGCTGGATCTCGCCGCCGCTCTCATAACGCTTCACCAATTGAAACGTCGTCTTCGCACCGCTACCAGTGCCGATCGCCTGATCAAGCGCCGTCGGCGTAAGCCCCGGAGCCCCCGAACGATCATCGCTCCAATCGCGAAAGCGAAACCCGAACGCCCGCCCACGCCGCGCCCTGAAAAAGGCAATCAGCGCCGCAAGATCGGCCTCACTGCGCACCCCGGTGCCAACATCATATTCAGCCCGCGCCTCCGCCCATTCCAAATTCCGCGTCTCATGCCCCGACACAGTTTCAACCACCGTGGTGGCGAATTTCGGCCCCCCCGATGAACCGAAACTGATGCCTTCCGGAAACCGCACTTCGTGAAACCCGCTCACCTCATCCTCCTCGATGGCAAAATGCACAAAGCCGTCGCGCATGATCTGTGAAAAGGCCCAGACGATCGTCGCCGAAAACCGCCGCCGATGCGCCAGATCCATGGCCTGATCGATCCGCTCCCAGATCTCCGGATGCCCGGCCGTCAACACGAACCCGGCAAAATAGCGACTATTCTCAGCACCATATCCAAGCGCCGCCGTCACCGCATCCAGCCCCGCCTCATGGGCCGCCCAGTCGCCCTCGATCAGATAGTCATAGTCTTCCACATCGAGACAATCGAACGCCGGATAAGCCCAGCTCATCACCGGAAGATTGACCCGCTTGACCATCGGCGCCGCCGCATTCAAAACCTGCGGCGTGAAAAACAGCAAACTGATGTTTGCCGCCGGATAAGCCGCCCGCACCACATCCCGAAGCCCAAGCGTTGCCGCCCCAAGCTTGGTCCCAAGCCAATCGAGATAAGCCACCTGCGCCACAGTCGGCGTCTCGAAAATCGTCAGATGTTTCGCCGGCACCGCGAGCCCGGTTTCCGCCGTATAAAGCGCCGTCGTCGCCGCATCGTAAAAACACGGCGCACTGTCTCCAGCAATCTGATACCACCACCAGGGCTCGCCGATCTGCGCGTGGATTTCTCCCCCCGCATCATCCTGCATATCGAGAAAGCTCAGAAACACATCCCCAAGATATTCCATGGCCGCGCCATTGGTCGGCGCAAGCAACGTCGACGGCGGGTCCCACCCGGTAAGCGCCGCCGATCCATTATGCGTGCGCTGCTTCCAGGCTTCCGGCGCATGAGCATTGAACAGTTCAAACGACAGCGAAACGATAACCTTGAATCCATAACTCCGCGCCGCCCGGAAAAACGCCTCATGCCAGGCCTCGCAAGCAGCATTGAGCGTCACTGCGGGATCGACCACAAACCGCCCTTCACCCGCGCTCCACATAAGATGGAAATAATGGCTCATGCCCACATAATGATCGATCCAGCCGCTATACCCGAGCATCCGCGCATTGCGCAGAATACGTTCCGGCACCAGATTGCAACTGTCGTCATAGCCGTTCGCAAGCCCCGCCCCATGGAGCGGCACATAACTGTCCCCAACCGTCATAACCGATCCGCCGCCGGTCACCTTCAACGCTGAAATCTGAAGCCGCGCCGTCACCGGCCCGCCACTGATCGGCGCCGTATCACCGGGCACATAAGCCTCCGGCATCAAGCTCAGAAACAACCGATCGATGTCACCCGGATAAACCGGATCGGCTTCACCCGGCAACAGAAACCCACCCGCAAGATTATTGAAATCAAGCGTGATCACCGCGTCGCTCGCACTGCCCACGGCGTAATTCCACAGCCGCACATACCACACCCGCGCATGCCCCGCGGCATCCCGTCCCTCAATGGTCAATGTCGGTCCATTGATCGCCGTCAAGCCCGGCAGATTGGTCGAACGCCAACGAAAGGACAGCACGCAATCGCGATAATCCCGCCGCGTTTCATAAGCCATCAGTGGATGATCATACTGATCCACCGAGTCCCAGATCAAACCGGCCAGATCGTTCCTGGTACAAAACACCAGCGTCACATCCAGCGCATCTGCAGCGCTGTTGACCACCGTCGCCATCATCGGACGCGGAAAATTCACCGTCCAGAACAACGGATGAAACCGCCTCATCACGCCGCTTTCAATACGGTCCGCCGCAGTCGCAAGCCAATGCATGATCTTCCCCCAAAACTCACCCTCTGGACAACACCCGCCGCACCGCTCGCGCCACCTGCGCCCCGCTTTGCCGCATGCCGTCCGCCGTTCCCGACGACTGAATATTCACAGTGATATTCACCGCCCCCGCAGCCCGATCACCGCCCTGTGCAAACGACCCCGCCGTGGCAATGCGTCCGCTTGTGGACGGAACAAACAGCTCCGCCCCGCGCTCCCCAACCATATAAGGCTGCCCGGCCGAAACCGTGCCACCCCCGGCCCGTCCGGGCAAAATCCCCGACAACAATCCGCCACCCGAAAACAACGCCTCAAGCCCGGCCCCGGCAAAACTCGTCACGATCTGCGCAAGCGACGCGAGCGCACTATTCTGCAAACTATCAAATGAAAATTTTCCCGACTTCGCCATGCGCTCAAACGCCGTGCTCATGCGTTTGGTCGCCGCCTCCGTCGTGTCCCCAAGCAAACTGGTAAAAGACAGCGCAGTGTCATGAAGCGCCGTCGCCGTAGTCTCAACCTGCCCGCTGATCCCCTGCAAGCCCTGCAAATTCGCGCTCGCCGCCGCAATCCCCTGATCCAGCGCCTGTGTATCGGCCCGGATCTTCACCACCAAACTGTCAAGAACCGTTTCCATCCATCACCCTCATGATATCTGATCGGGAAAGCGCCGCATCAATTCGGCAAGATCATCGCGGCTCGCCGCAACATCACCCGCAACCGGAAACCGCCCCTCGCAAGCCAGCCGCAAATCGCCCGGCGTCGCCGCCCAGAAACTTTCCGGGCTCCAGCCCATAACCCCAAGCGCAAATCGCGCCGTCAGCCGCCAGTCAGTCGGCGTCACCCAACCGGCGGCATCGGCTTTCCCCGACCTGCACCTGTCAGAATCTGCGTCAGCAACTCGCGCACCACCGCCGCAAGTTCGGCAATGCCGGTGCGGATCACCGCCTCTCCCACGGCCTCCAGATCATGCCGCGCCGTCCCCGGAGCCTCGATCGCCGTAGCCCACAAAATGACCGCAACATCGCGCACGCCAAACCCACCGGCCGCGAATTTCTGTACAAGCGGCAGCACCGCGCCCAAACTATCCTCAATCTCCATAATGGCGCGAAAGCTCGGACGAAAAGTCCAAACCGCGCCATCGATCACATGGTCGATTTCCCCGCGCAATCCATTGGCCATGCCTTACGCCCCCGTGAAACTGACAACGCCCGCGCTATCAAGCCTCAGGCTATAAGTCCGCTCGCCATTGTGATCCCCGGAAAAATCCAGATTGGCGGCAAAAAACGCGCCGCGAAAACTGTCACCGCTTTCAAAGGCAATTTCATAATTGCTCACCGCCGCCGTCATCACTTTGCCCTGAAATATTTTCTCGGCGGCACTGTTGGTAAAGACGCCGCTGCCGGTCACAGCAATCGCCCGCGTCCCCGCCCCGCCCAAAATTTCCCGCCAGCCGCCCGAACTTTTATTGGTCACATCCACCAGTTCATTATTGATGCTGAGGCTCGTCGCCCGCATGCCGCCGATTGTGGTGAACAGCTCCGGCATTGCCCCGTCGCCGATTTTCAAGATGAATGCCCGTCCCTTTTCCGCCGCCATCTGTCCCGATCCTTTTGCTAAATACTGCTATCATGCATCAACAGCCTGAGCCGCATGACGCCATGAAAAATCCGTGTCTCCGTCTCGCGCAGAACTTGAGAAAGCTCCTCTGCCACAAGCACCAATCGATAACCAGCCGCCGTCAGCGCGCCCGAAAACAACGCCCCGCGCGCCAACTCCATAGCGCCAAGAACGTCATGACGCCCCGTCGCATCCGACCAGAAATCCAGCGTCAGCCGCAGATCACATCCGGCCAACCCCTGCCCCTCCCAGGGCCGTTCCATCAACGGCCCAAAGGTCACATAAGGCAGCCCCGCCGCCTCCGGCACATGGTCATAAATAAGAAGCCCCGCCGCCTGCAACGCCCCATGCACCGCCGCCATCACAGCCCGCGCGGCGCTCATGGCAAAATCTCCCCAAGCCGCCCGCGCAAATCTTCAATGGCCGGCGTCAGAAAAGGTCGCGCTTCCATGCGACTCGTACCGAATTCCACATAAACCGCATATGGCGTTTGAGCGCGCACCAACGTTTCCGTATCGCCTGTTTCAACCAAGATATTGTCTGCAAGATTCCCTCCCGGATTAAGTCGCCCTCTGGCATTTTCGGCAATGGCCTCTGCCGCTGCCGCAATCGCAAGCGCCGTCCGCGCCGCGATAATCTCCTGTCCCTCAAGCAGCGGGTTCACCCCCGTGACGTCGATGCTGATCATCGCCCGCGCTCCTCCTCCGTCATGAACGTCAGATAACGCCCATCTTCCGGACTTTCATCGCAGGCCAGCACACGCAAAACATGTTCACGCCACAGAATACGATCGGCCGCCCGCAATCCGGCCCGCTCCCGCAGCGTCACCCGATAGCGCGCACGTTCAATCCGCCGTCCCGTAAGGCTATCTTCCGCCCCCGATGTCAACCGCACCCCGGCCCATGCGGCGGCAAATGTCTTGTGAGTTTCAGCGAAACTCCCACCCGGCAAGGGCATAAGCTCGGCCTGCTGCAACGACACCCGATGTTTCAGGACCCCCGCATCCATCGACGTTTCCTTCCCTTAAAATGACAACATGCGATAAGGCGACCAGAGCGCAGCAATCGACGGCGGCAACCCCCCATCCGTCGCCCCGCGTTGTTCATACATGGCCGCCACTGCCATCAACAGCCCGGCCCGGATATCCTGCGGCACCGCGTTCCAGCTCGTGCCATATCCGGCCTCAAACGTGATCTCGATCCCGCCCATGCGCCGACCGGGCGCGGGCCAAATTCCACCGCGCGCGGCAATGCGCCCAGGCTCCGACCGGCAATCCACCTCATAGCGATCGGGGTCCATTGTCAGCACCGCCCCATCCCCGTCATAAATACGGATCATGTCCACCGTCCTAAGCGGCGGACAGGGAATGCGCAGCACCACACCCGGCCAGTCATCCAGATAATACTGCCAGCGCTGCGCAATCAGCGCCCGCCGCAGATAGGCCTCGGCACTGCGGCGCGCGGCGGTGATGCAAGCGGACAAAAGCCCGTCTTCCTCGCAGCCATCCACGCGCAGATGCAGCTTCACTTCATCCAGCGTCAAGGGCTCCACCGCCGGGCCCGAAAGAAGCAACAGATTGCTCATCGTTCCTGCACCCGTATGGTCAGGCTGCGGTCATCAATACGACCGAGCGACGTTGTGATACGATTGGTGACGGCGTAAATATCCCGCACGGTTCCGCCCTCAAGCGTCACCTGCGATCGACTGTCCCCATGCTCGCTCACAAACACGCTCAAAGACTCCGCGGGCGTCACCTCCCACAGACTCTCAACGATGGTCTCGCCCATATCGAGATAATCAGACCAATCGATCGCGTAATCGAGCCGAGCTTCAGGATCCTTGACCAGAACCGCCATCACACCGGACTCGCGATTTCAATATCCCAGGCTGCAAAACTCATGCTGTTGCCCGACGTCAAAACCTGACTGCCGCAGGTGGTGACATACAAAAGCCGCGCATTCGTCACATCCAGAAGTGCGATATGATCGACACTGCCCGTCGCCGTTATGCTCACACCGGACTTCGCGCCCACACGTATTTTGCGGCCGCTCACATCCCCCGCCGACAAAGTGAAATCCCCCGCCACCATGGTCGCCACCGCCAGGCATTTCGCGCCGCCCGTATTGGCTTCGGCATAAGTTGTCGGTTCTCCCACGCAGGCTGTCATGCGCGTGCAATTGCTGCGCACGACAATCAATGCACCATCGATCACGTCGTCATGGGCTTTCTTGGCCATGGTATGTCCTCACTGTTTTCTTGGTTTCAGAACCGGAATTTTATGTCCGGCCGCAACATTGCGACCGTCCCTGGCAATCTGTTCAGTGCGCCGCAACGGCGTCTTCACGCCATCCAGGCGGATCAGAACGATCATCGCCCTCTGCCCCTGCACTGCTCGCGCGGGCAGGATCAGAGCCTGCTGCGACAGCAGAACACCGCCCGCCGTATGAGCCTGCCTGCAAGACCCGATAATCACGGCCCCCGCAGTCACAACGGATCCCGCGCCCGACCTCTGCCCCTGCACCGCTCGCGCGGGTATGATCTGAGCCTGCTGCGACAGCAAAACACTGCCCGCCCTATGACCCTGCCTGCAGGACCCGATAACGACGCTTCCCACACTCACAACAGTGCCCACGCCCGCCTTCTGTCCCTGTCGCGCGGACTGCGGCAGAACGGCATGGCTCTGCCCCACCAGCGGGCTGCTCGCCCTATGCGCCTGCATCGCCTTGTCGGGCACCACCGATACCGCCGTGCCCGCACTCCGCCGTGGTATCACCATCTGTCGGTGCGGCTTCAGAATCTGAAATGGCCGCTGCGTCAGATCGGCGATCACATCATCCGGCAGCCGCCGTTTGAACAGATAGAGAAAACTCAGCGTCTGCGCGGCGCCACCACCCAAAGCCCGTTCGCTGTTGATATGGAGCCTGTTGTCGGGCCTACCCGTCGGAACAAAGCTCGGATTCGCCGTCTGCACCAAAGCACCATTGCGGAATTCACGAAGAGAGGTCCCGTCCCAGGACGCAGCAATCACAAGGTCAGTATTGACATATGCATTGATCGTCGTGTTGAGAGACAGGCCAGCCGAACTATTATGAAACAGCTGCAGTATATCCAGCGTCGCGGCGCGTTGAATGCCGATAAAGTTGCTCGCTGTAGTCTCGGCCGGAAAAGTGAACAATCCACCCCAATTGTCCCAGCTATCCCCGGCCGCCTTGAACCGCCCGCCCCATAAAACCGTATACCCCGCCGCCAGCGCATCCAGCGGCCGGGTGGCAATAACATTATATTGCTTGCTGCCAAAGCTGACGGCGCGCCCCGATTTCAACGCCGACCAACTACTGGTCGTGCCTGCAATGCTGCGGTTGCCCGACACCAGATCGCGCAACGGTCCGGCCCCCTCCCCCGGACAGACCGCCACCACAAGATCGGCGGCCAGAGGATGCGACCAATCCACGTCCTGCGCACCGTCCGGCTTCGCCCCCTGGTTCCTCGTGCGCGCATTGATCATGGCTCAGGCGTCCGTATATTTAAGGCCGATAAGCTCGGCGCTGTTGCCGCTCGCCGCAAGCGCCGCACCGCTCGCATTCAGGATCGATATTTTCTGATGCGGCGACAATCGCACGCCCTCGACAATGGCGGTGACGGCGGTGGTGCCGTTCATCTGCACCACCGACAGCAACTCGGTATTTCCGCTGTCCTCGAAATCACTATTCTCGTGACTGCGCTTGATTTCTAGACGCAAATATCCGATCGCCGCCGCCGTCGCCCCCGCGACTTTCAGTTTGATCGAGGCCTCGATATCGCGATTGGTGCTGTTGTCATAATTGCTGCTATCAGCCCGCGAGCCGTCAGCCAGACTGTTCAATCCCGACAACGTCAAACTCGTTGCGCTACGATATCTGGCGGAAAAATCAGTCATGGTCCTGGTCCTCTCTCCGCGCGTCCATGATCTCGCCCACACGCACCGTCTCAAGCCCCAATTGCTCGGCCCGGCTGATCATGACTTTTCCTGTATCTTTCAGAATATCCGCCTGCTCAGCGGTGAAAAATTCCACCGCCACCGCTTGCGCAAGCAACTGTTGCGCCGCAGCGCCGCCCCAATTGACCGGCAAGCCGCCTTCGAACAGAAAGCACAACCGCCGAGCGAGATCATGCCCCACATAGCCGCTGTCCGCCGCCGCCGCCCGCACATTGTCCCAGACAAACCGGCCGCGCGCGTCACTCATCATGATCATTTCACGCGTAATGGCCACAAGTGGCACTTCGCGATAGGTGACGATCTCACGGGCATTCAGAGCCGCCGCCACATCCTCATCGGACATGGCGGCATAGCCCCGGCTCCCGAGATCCGACACAAGTTCATCGTGCAGGATCGCGACATCCATGAAAAAATCCTCTCTTAAACGCTGAATTTCAAAAGCTTGATGCAATCGGAATTGACCACACCGCCGCCGACGCGTTTGGTGCTGTAGAAATGCACATAAGGCTTGTTCGAATAAGGATCGCGCAACACGCGCACGCTTGAACGGTCGGTGATGGTATAGCCGCGCGCGAAATTACCGAATGCCACCGACAGCGAATTGGCCGCCACATCCGGCATGTCCTGCGCTTCGATCACCGGATAGCCCAAAAGAGTCGCCGACTGTCCGACACCCAGACCCGGACGCCACAGATAATTGCCATCGGCATCCTTGAACTTGCGCACGGCCGCAAGAACATTGGTGTTCATGACAAAGGCCGCAGCATCGCGATAAACCGGGCGCAACGCATGCACGAGATCAATCAGTTTGTCGGACGGATTGCTTGCCGGAAATCCCGCGCTCACCCCGGTCACGATATGCTGCAAGCTGCCAAAAGCCCGCGCCCCGTCAGCGGTCAAAGCCGTGGTATAGGACAAAAATCCTTTCGGTTTGTTGGCGCCATCGCCGCTCACAAAAGCGGTGCCTTCCTGCACGGCGAATTCAACGGCGATCTGTTCCGCAAGCCAGGTTTCAACATCAAAAAAGCTATCGTCCAGCATGGCCTGCGTAGCTGCCGGATTGGCATAGATTTCCCCAAGCGGCGGCACCACTTCAGCAAACTGCATGCTGTTTGTAACCGGCCGCCCCGCCACTTCGCCGACCCAGCCTGACGCAAGCCCACTCACCGTCACCAGTTTGCGATATTGTGCGCTGCCCACCTGCACCACATTGGCGATGCGACGGATCGGCGACAGATCCTTGGTCAGCCGTTCAATGGTCTGATCCAGTTCCCGCGGCACGCTATAGCCGCCATCCGCATCCGTGCTGATGCTCAGGGCTTTGCCTTCAAGATCGCCAAGTCCGGTTTCAATGCCGCGCCGAACAAAGCGATCGTAAAACGCCGTCTTATGTTCGCGGATTTCCGGCCCCGTCACATCGGCCTGTACAGCACCCGAAATCGTCGGACGGTTGATCGCCATATGCATGCGATCCAGACGCGCCTGCAATTGACCAAGATCATCGCCGATGGCTGCGACTTTATGTTCAAGCACCACATCGGCCCGTGCCTCGCGGGCGTCGTTCGCGCTTTTAAATTCTTCGAAGGCGCGACCCAGCGCTTCAACTGCCTGCTGCACCGCCACCGTATTCATCACTTCGGTCTCCATGTTCACCTTCTCCTCGTTGTGAAAATAAAACTCATGATCGTCCGCCGCGCATGACCGCCGCCTTGTAGGCGGTGATGCGCGCCGTCTCCTGCATGGGAAAAGTCACCAGGGATATTTCCCAAAGATCCACGTCATAAAGCACCCGCGCGCCTGATTTCGGCTCCACGTCCGAGCGCACGCAGCGGTATCCGATCGACAATCCATCAAGCACGCGATTGCGCATCAACGACAGCGCCTCACGCGCCCGCGCCACATCCAGCAACAGCCGCCCGCGCATATAAAGTCCGTGGTTGTCTTCGGCCAGACTGTCGATCACGCCGACGGGCTGGTTCGGATCATGCTGCCACAACAGCTTGACGCCGGACGCGCCGCGCTCGCTCAGCGACCGCCGGAATGCGCCCCGCGCAACAATGTCGTGACCGCGATCGAGCGTGCCGAACACGCTTGCGTAACCCGCGAAGGCGCCCTCGGGCGCGCTCCGCAGCAATGAGGCTGTGGCCAGCACGATGATGCTCCGTTCTCAACAGGTGATATGAAATCAACGCCAATCAATGACGCGTAATTTGAAAGCGATGGCCGCCATGAGGCTCGCAAGAAAGGCCCGCGTCAGCCATCTGACCGCCGCCCGCCGCGCCGCCCGTTTGCTGTCGCGCCAGGCATCCAGCAACGCCCGCAATTCGCCGATGTCGCTGCCCGCCGCCGCATCCTCAAGTCCGCAACGCGCAAGGGCCCGCGCCGCACCATGCGCACTCGCCTCCTCGATCAAAAGGCGCAGGGTCTCGATGGTTGCGCCTTCAAGCTGCGCCTGCTGCACCAGCCGCGCATAAGCATAAAATGGAAAGGGATCCTGCGCCGTCATGGCGTCACCTCCCGCAAAAAACCTTTAGGATGATCGGGACATAAAAAAACGGCCTCCGAAAAAGGGAGGCCGTTAGTCATGCGACGCGAAGATAACTTGGCAGTTCTGGCTATCGCTGATCCGATGTTCGCACGGGCAAAAGCCCATATCTCATCTGGTGTCTTATCAACTGTAGTGCAGAAACCATGCCAGTCCGCGAAACCCCTGTTTCGCTCCGCTTTATCCGCGCAGTCCGCACAAATTGTCTCAAATTGAACGGATCCCCCTGTCCCACCAAGACACAGCGTCCCATTTCGGGACTCACCCGCTCGCAAGCTTGTCTCCATCCGCCACCGGCTCAAGCCCCGCCGCCAACCGTTTTTCATTGATGGTGAGGAAATGCGCTCCCGCCAACCGCTCCCACGACGCCGTGCGTTCGCTTTGCAGCGCCGTAATGGAATCGCGATCGAAATCGAGCCATAAATCGCGCCCGAACTGCGGCGTCAGCCAATGGTTGAGCGCCGCCGTCATTTTCTCCATCAAAGGCAGCAACGTCAGCCGCCACAGCGCCCGATTGGCTTCCTGGTAATTGTTATAGGTATTATCGCCGGGAATATTAAGCAGCAACGGCGGCACCCCGAACGCGAGCGCAATTTCCCGCGCCGCCATATTCTTGCCCTCGGCGAATTCCATATCCTGCGGCGAAAAGGCCATCGGCTGCCAGCTCAACCCGCCCTCAAGCAACAACGGCCGCCCGGCATTGCGCGCCCCCTGATAGGTCTCCGCCAGATCGGCCTTCAGCCGTTCGAACTGCCCCTCGGACAACGTCGCGCCATCCTTATTGTCATAAACCAGCGCCCCCGACGGCCGCGCCGCATTGTCAAACAGCGCCTTGTTCCACTGGCTCGCCGCATTATGGATATCAATGCCATAAGCCGCCGCCTCCAAAGGCGACATGCCATAAAGGTCATCCAGCGGATGAAAATACTTCACATGCAGAATGCGGCTTTCACCGGTCAGCCCATCGACCTCAAACTCATGAACCCGCCCCCCGGCCTCATAGCGATAAGCCCGCGGCCAGCCATTGGCCCCCGGCAGAATGGTCATGCGGTCCGGCCGCAGCACATAAAGCTCGCCCGGCCGCCCATTCGCCCCCGGCACCATTTCAAGATAGGCGTCCCCGGCAATATTCAAATAGGCATAAAGGCTTTCCATCAGATCAAGCCCACTCATAGCCGGATTGGGCCGCGCCAGCAGATCCAGCAACGGATGTCCGCGCAACAGCTTGTCACCGCGCCCAAGCCGCCATGGCACGGCGGCGGCACTTTCGGCGATGACCTTGATCGACCGATGGGCGATCACATTCTTGCGGAAGCCTTCTTCGGCCAGACGGCGGAAATTGCGCTGGGTCCAACGCGGTGCGCCAAGCCCCAGAAAGGCCGTCTCGCTGCCGCCCAAAGCCGCGCTTTTCTTCACCTCGAATCCCGAAGCGCGCCACAGATCGCGTAAGATCGACATGCTCAATTCCTTGTAAATGCTTATGATTTTAAAATTTCCGGCAATCTCCGCGCATGACTCCGCAAAGCCGCGCCTTGCCTCATTTCCACCATGTTGATCTGGTGTTCTTCATGTTACAGTGCGCTCATCAGAAGCCGCCGGGCTTCATCGCTATTGATTCACGTTGCTTATTTGGAGACGTCACAAATGAAATTGTTCACCACCCTGGCCGGTGCCGTCCTGGCCGCAAGCTTTGTCACCAGCGCCATGGCCGCCGAATGCTCGCGCCCGACCGCCCCGTCCGTCGTCGACGGCAAGTCCGCAAGCCAGGAACAGATGGGCGAAACCCATCAGGCCGTCAAAGCCTACATCGCCTCGACCGATGCCTTCCTGAGCTGCATCAAAACCGGCGCAGATGAAGAAAAAGCCGCTGTCACCAACGACAAATCGCTGGACGACAAGGCCCGCAAGACCAAATTGAACGGCATCGAACAAAGCCTCGCGACCCGCCACAACGCCGCGGTCGAAGACATGGAAGGCGTCGCTGCCAAATTCAACACCGCCATCCGCGAATACAAAGCCGCCCAGGCCTCCGCAAAGTAAAATCCAAACCCGAACACCCCCCGCGCCAACCCCATCGAGGGAAAAGCCGGGGGGTTTTCTTTTGCCCAAACCAACCCAGCAGTGAAGAACCAAAAAAACCTGTCATTACCGGGCTCGACCCGGTAATCCATGCCTCACCACGCACCACCGCCCCAGATGGACTGCCGGGTCAAGCCCGGCAATGACAGGCATTGCATATGCACGCCCTCACCCGTCATCGTGAGCCGCGTAAGCGGCGCGGCGATCCAGACACTCCGGCCCGCAACCTGGATTGCTTCGGCTCCGCCTCGCAATGACATTTCGCGCCCCCCCTACCGAACACCCCTGCCATCCCCATAAACACAGTACAGAATCCCAAAACCCAAAAACCCTGTCATTACCGGGCTCGACCCGGTAATCCACCCCTCACCACGCACCACCGCCCCAGATGGATTGCCGGGTCAAGCCCGGCAATGACACGCAATATATGTGCACGCCCTCACCCGTCATCGTGAGCCGCGTAAGCGGCGCGGCGATCCAGACACTCCGGCCCGCAACCTGGATTGCTTCGGCTCCGCCTCGCAATGACATTTCGCGCCCCCCCTACCGAACACCCCTGCCATCCCCATAAACACAGTACAGAATCCCAAAACCCAAAAACCCTGTCATTACCGGGCTCGACCCGGTAATCCACCCCTCACCACGCACCACCGCCCCAGATGGATTGCCGGGTCAAGCCCGGCAATGACACGCGTTTTATCGGCACGCATACCAACCCGTACCCCCCCTCACAAACTGCGAAACCGTGGCATTCCGCCCGGCCCCAGCATCAGATCGGTCACCGCCCAGACCAGCGCATCGACCCGATCCGGGCTGCCCTCTCCGGCCCAGGCTTCGCCGGCCACGAAGCAGCACATCTGATCCTCAAGCGCCGGAAACGAGCCCATATGATGCACCCGCCCCTGTTCATACAAAGCCGCCACCGGCTCGGCCCGTGCCGCTTTGCCGCGGGAGGCACGGACGGCGCGATAACTCACCGTCGGATCGACCTGCCGCAACACCGCCGCCACCAGTTCCCCGCCGTTATTGACCTCAGCCACCAGCCGGTCCGCGCCATAGTCCGCATAAGCCGCCACCGCCGCCCGCGCCCATTCAAGCGGCGTCGCCCCCTTGACCGTCAGATCGGCCAGCACATAAGCCCGGCCATCCTCGCCCTTGGCCGCAACCACAATGCCGCAGGCATCGGCCCGCTCGCCGCTCGTGACCGGCGGATCGACCGCCACCACGATCCGTGCAAAGCCCGGCCCCTCAGCCACCCGCGCCGTCTCGATCATGCCGCGCGTCCACAATGCGCCCGGCACATCCTCCAGAATTTCCGCCTCAAGTTCCTGCCGCCCAAGCCTTGTGCCGCCATAACGCGCCGTCATTTCCACCATGAAGCTCGGCGGCAGATTGGCCGCATTATCCCGTGTCGCCCCGCGCGTCACCACACTCGAAGACGCCGTCATCAGGTTTTTCAGCAACGGCATCGGCCGTGGCGTCGTCGTCACCATGACCCGGGGCCGGACCCCAAGCCGCAGGCCCATCAACAGATTGGCCCAGGCGAGATCCGCATGACGCCATTTCGCCAGCTCATCGCACCAGGCCAGACTATGCTGCGGCCCGCGCAGCTGATCCGGCTCATCGGCCGAATAAATCTGCGCCACCGCCCCGTTCGGCCAGGTCAGCCGCCGTTTCGAGGGCTCGAACTTCGGCCGTGCCCCGGGCCGCGCCGTGGCCAGCAACCCGGATTCGCCCTCGACCATCACATCGCGCGCGTCGCTCCAGGTCTCGGCCACCAGCGCGATCCGTTCCACCGCAGCCGAAGCCGACCGCAGCGGCGAGCCCCCCTCCACCAGCCCGCGCAGCCACTCAGCCCCGCTGCGGGTTTTGCCAAAGCCGCGCCCGGCCAGAATAAGCCAGCAGAACCAGTCCCCCGCCGGCGCCATCTGCGACGGCCGAGCCCAGAACCGCCAGTCATATAACAAGGCATCCCAATCGGCCTGAGCAAAGGCCGCGAACACCGCCCGCCGCTCCGCATCCGGCAACCGGGCTAGTTCCTCGGCCAAAGACCCCGTCACGCGCCCTCACCCTGGGTTTTCAAACTGTCGCGCCGAGCCGCGAGCCGCTTCAAGCGTTCCTCCACCAGCCGCCGCGCCCGCCCCTCATCGCGTGGCCCTTGGCCCGAGCCCGCCGTCTCCTCAGCCCCCTTGGCCGCGCCGTAAACCTCGCCGCGATGCGCGCGCAGCAGAAACATGCCCAGATTGTCATTATAGGTGCGGATACGGCCGCATTCCTTGCCGCCGAAATAAACCGGCTGCTCGACCCCCTGCATGGCGCGCCGTCGCAGTTCGGTCTCAAGCTCATCCAGCGCCGCCTGCAGCGCATCGTCCCAGGCTTGCCGGAACGTCTTGTCTTTTTTACGAAACTGGTAAGCCTGCCCGCGTGACACCCCGGCCTTTTCCGCCGCCACCGTGACCGTTCCGGTCTGGCGCAGCGCCTTTAAAAAAGCCCGCCGCTTGGGCAGGGTCCACAGAACCGCTTTTTTCTCCCCCTTTTGTACAGCCGTCATGCCAACTCCATTTTTTGACCGTCAGCCCAAACAAAAAGGGCGCCCTTCCCTGCGGAAGACGCCCTTGTTGCCACCAGAATTTCTTGACCTAACTCTCGACCATGAAACAGATATTAACCGGCATCGTTACCATAGTCAAGTCAATTTTTTCCAATTTGGTTATTTTTCACCAATACCATAGAATGCCTGCAAGCGATCGAGCCCCAACCCCAACACCACCTTGGCCGACCGCGCCGGCCAGCCGAGTCCGCTTTCCACCAGCGTCAGCCCCTCCTGATAACAGGCCACCCGCACCACCACCTCGGCCAGGCCCGATCCCATGGCCTCGACCGCGCGATGAAATCTTGCCCGACTGCGCATCTGCGCTTCCGACGGACTGAGCCCGAGGACGCCGCCATCGATCACCGCCCCAAGCCCCGACCAGACGCTGGTCACCCGTGGCGGAATCCCCGCCCGCTCGAAATCCGAGCGCAGCCGTTCCCCGGCCAGGAACTGCGCTTCGGACAGCAGGAACGCCCCATCCTTATCCCGCCGCCGCCGCAACCAGCCAAGGGCCGATTCGCCCTGATTGACCCAGCGCCGAGCCTTATCTGGACCGCAGGTTTCCGCCATATTCCGATGCTGATCCCGGTAAGGCGCCACCTGCCGCGCCGCTTCGAGATCCCCAGCCAAAAGCGCCCGCCCGGCCACATCCGACGCCGCCCGACGCCGCAACCAGGCCGCCCCCGGCGCACTCAGCCGAGCGTATCCCTGAGGGTCCCGCTGCACCAGATCACGCGCGAGAAGCGTTGCAACCGCCACCGTCACATCCTCCTCCCCAAGCCACCAACCAGCCTCGCCCTCGCGCTCCCCGAACCACAGTCGCCCGCCAGCGCCAAGCGCGCGCATCACCTTTTCCGCCCGCGCCGACACCCCCAACCCAACCCTGCACAGCGCCACCCGCTTGCCGGCCATATGTTCCACAGCATGACCTGACAGACCTTCACTTACCACTTTAACCATCGACTCACCCCCAATGACAAAGTAACCAATTTGGTTATATTATCCATTTTGGTTAAAAGTCAAAAGATTTGAATAAAAAAATATCCATAAATCACCTTTATGGTTGCCTACCACCCCAGAACAAAACTAGAATATAAAAAGATAATCAGGAGACCCTCATGCAAACGCGTCTTTATGAAATCCGTAAACGCAAGGGCCTGACGCTGAAAGACATCGCAGAACGCGTACAGCCCAAGACCACGATCCAGACCATTGGCCGCCTCGAAAAAAACGAAAGGAAGATGACGCTCGACTGGCTCTATAAAATCGCCAAAGCCCTTGAATGCACTCCAGGGGAGCTGATGCCGACGGCATCCGGCAGCATTCCGTTTGTCGGCATGCTGACGCGCGGCGGGCATATTTCCCCGACCACCAACGAAAGCATGGGATTGCAGGTCCCGGGTGAAGATCCGATCGCCATCAAGCTCGCGATCAAGGTCGGTGATCTTGAAATCGGCGATACCCTCATCTGCGACCGCTCGACCCATCCCGACTTTCAGGATTGCCTCAACCGCGACTGCCTCGTCACCACCGCAGACGGGCAGGAGGTCTTCGGCCATCTGATCGCCGGCAGCCGAGCGAACCTCTTCACCGTCATCCTCGGCGGCGAGGTCGTCGGTGTCCTCACCGACATCGCGATCAAAAGCGCGGCCCGGCGGATCATGCTGATCCGCTATTCGTAATAAAAACCACGGATCATGCTGATCCGCTATTCGTAATAAAAACCACGGATCATGCTGATCCGCTATTCGTAGTTAACTAAAATCACGGATCAGCGATCCGTCACCACCGCAGCAGGCGCGCAATCCCCCGCCTTGCACGGCGGCCGCACAACCTTCGGCGACCAGCCTTTAAGCCACAGCGCAAGCGGCACCACCTCGGCGGCATTGCCATTGCCATGGAACCAGGAATCGACGGCGAAGGCCTCGCCGCTCGCCCGTTCGGTCACCGTCGCCGTATTATGCGGCCAACGATCCACAAACGACCCGCGCCGCACCGGCAAGCCCACGTCATGCCACAACAGCAGCCCGTCCCGCGCAAGGAAGCGCAGATAGGTCGTGCTGTTGAAGGCCTCATCAATGCAGTCCATCTGATCCTTGTGATCGAAATTCAGAATGGCCGCCCCGGGCGCATCGTCAGCGGTGCCGCTTTTCGGCCCGGCCAACTGTTCGATCCGGCCGATTGCGCGGGCGATGGCCGCCCGTTCGCTCCCGGCATCCGGCGGCGGCGAGCCAAAGCTCTCGCGCACGCTCCGCCATTCCTCCGGGCTCAGACTGATCCGCACAAAAGTCTCGCAGCCATAGCCTTTGCAGACGCCAAAGCGCGCCGGGGTCTCATTGCGAAGGCCATGTTCCAGCACCAGCTCCCGCGACGGCGAGTTGCTGCAGGCCCCAAGCATCAAAACCGCCGCAACAACCAAGAACCGCCGCATCATTGATCTTCAAGCAGGCTGCGGAATTCATTGCTGTCGGGATCAAGCGCGCTCAGTTCCCCCTCAGCCAGGCCATAATGCCAGCCATGCAGCTGCAGCGCGCCAAGTCCCACCTGCTCCTCGATCCAGGGGAAGGTCATCAGATTGTGCAGACTGACCCGGATCGCCTCTTCCTCCAGCATGCGCCGCTGCACCGACTGGCGCTCATGGCTGCAATTGGCATGCACATGATCCCGCGCCGCACGCACGATCTCCATCCAGCCGCCAACAAAGTCACTGAGCCCGGCGGTGCCTTCATGCAGCGCCCGGATGCCGCCGCAATGGGCATGCCCCAGCACAATGATATGTTCGACCTTGAGCGAGCGCACGGCATATTCAAGCGCCGCGCTGGTGCCATGGTAACTGCCGCTTTTTTCAAAGGGCGGAATGAGATTGGCGATATTGCGGGCCATGAACAGCGAGCCCGGCTTCGCATCCAGAATGATCGAGGGGTCAACCCGGCTGTCGCAGCAGGCCACCACCATGACCTTGGGCTCCTGCCCGTTTTCCACCAGCTGGCGGTAAAGATCGCGCTCGACCTCGCTCCAGCCGAGCCGATAACGGCGATACCCGTCAATCAGGTCTTTCAGCATAGCGGTATCCTTTACCATTGGTGTTCCGTCGCTTTTTAACGGCTTGCGCCCCGGCTGACAACCACGCCGAAGCTGAATTTTTCACAATCGCAGCTTGACCCGCCCGCCCGTCCTCGTCAGCATCCGCACAAAGTTTCCTCCCGACAAGGCCCATCATGACCGTGAGCCCGAACAGCGACATTTTCATTCTGCTCGACAACATCGCCGCGTCAGCCGCTGACCCGGCCGCCGCCCTTCTGTTCAGCGCCCCCCACGAGATCATCACCGCAACCGACCCCGCCGAGATCCCCGCCGCCTTCGCCCGCATGGAACAGGCGCTCGCAAGCGGCCATCACCTCGCCGGCTGGTTCGCCTATGAGCTCGGCTATCATTTCGAACCGCGCCTGGCCCCGCTCGCCCCGGCACCGTCCGGCCTGCCCCTCCTCTGGGTCACCGTCTGCGACAGCCCCGAACATCTCTCCTCCGCCGCCGTCGCCGCCAAACTCGACCCCATCCGCCACTCTGCCGGTCACATGGCAAAGGTCGCGGACATCACCCCCGGCATCAGCCGCGACGCCTATCTCGCCGCCATCCATCGCCTCCGCGATTATCTTTTTGCCGGCGACATCTATCAGGCGAATTTCACCTTCCCCGTGGATTTCACCCTCGACGGCAGCCCGCGCGCGCTCTACCGCAAGCTCCGGCGCGGCCAGCCCGTGCCCTATGCCGCCTGGATCCACGCGCCCGAGCGCGACGTCATCTCGCTCTCGCCCGAACTCTTCCTCGACAAACGCGGCCCCCATGTGACCGCCCGCCCCATGAAAGGCACAAGCCCGCGCGGCCGCACGCTGGCCGAAGACGACGACGCCGCCCTCACCCTCGCCACCGACCCCAAACAACGGGCCGAGAATGTGATGATCGTCGATCTCCTCCGCAACGACCTGAGCCGCCTCGCCGCCCGCGGCACGGTCGAGGTGCCGAGCCTGTTCGAAGTCGAACGCTACCGCAGCCTGCTGCAGATGACCTCCACCGTCACCGCCGAAATCGCCCCCGACCTGCCGCTTCTGACGCTGTTTCAGAATCTGTTTCCCTGCGGCTCCATCACCGGCGCACCCAAGATCCGCGCCATGGAAATCATCCGCGAGCTTGAAACCGCCCCGCGCGGCATTTATACCGGCGCCATCGGTTACGTGACGCCCGACCGCGATATCTGCCTCAATGTGCCGATCCGCACCCTGACGCTCACGCCCGACGGCCCCGCCCGCTGGCGCGGACGGCTCGGCATCGGCAGCGGCATCGTTGCCGACAGCGAGCCGGACCATGAATATGAAGAATGCCTGCTGAAAGGACGATTTTTGACGGACCCGCTGCCCGACTTCGACCTGATCGAAACCTTCGCCTGGGCCCCCGCCACCGGCTACCAGCGCCTGGAAGCCCATCTCGCGCGCCTCAAGGCCTCAGCCCAATTCTTCGCCTTTCAATATGACGAAACCGAAATCACCCGCAGCCTGACCGATCTCGCCGCAACCCTCGGCGACAGCCCGCAACGCATCCGCCTGCTGCTCGCCACAACCGGCGCCGTCTGCATCTCCGCCGCAGCCTTCCCCGCGCAGTTCATCCAGCCGCGCGTCACCCTGACCCCCGAGCCCGTCCACTCAACCGACCCGCTCAACTATCACAAAACCACCGCCCGCACCCGCCACACCCAGGCCCTGACCGCCGCCAAGGCCAAAGGCCCTTACGTCGAGACCCTGTTCGTCAACGAACAAGGCCAACTCACCGAAGGCAGCTGGAGCACCCTCTTCATCGAACACAACGGCGAGCTCCTGACCCCGCCCCTCACCGCCGGCCTCCTCCCCGGCATCCTCCGCGCCGAACTCCTGCAATCCGGCCGCGCCAAAGAATCCCCCCTAACCCCCAAAGACCTCCAAACCGCCGACCAAATCTACATCGGCAACAGCCTCCGCGGCCTGATCAAGGTCACGCTCTGAGACCACCAATGTCATTGCCACCTAATTTAATCTGTCATTGCCGGGCTCGACCCGGCAATCCACCCCGCCGCCGCTGTGCCGCTTGAACCATGGATACGCGGGTCAAGCCCGCGTATGACAAGATAAAAAAACCCCATCCCGTCATCCCAAGCACAACGATAGGATCCAGCCCTCCTTAACCACCCCCGTTCGTGCTGAGGAGCCCGAAGGGCGTCTCGAAGCACGCGCCACCACACCCGTCCTTCAAGACGGGCTCCCCTACCGCTCAATAATCTGCACCACCTCATCCTTACCGATGCTGCCTTTAATCCCATCCTGCCCGCGATAATTGTAAACGCCCGCCTTGTCATCAAACTGCGGCTTGCCCCGGGTCACCAGTAGGCGGCCGTCCCTGAGCCCCATGATATATTCGCTGTCCCGCCCGCCACTGCAGGCCACAAGCGACGGCACCGCCAGCATCAGCACAAGCCCGGCCAAAAGTCTTTTCCCAGCAGTCATCATGGCATTTTCTCCGCGATCCGATCCAAGTCGCCAGCATACATCAAAAGTAGTAACGCCCGGCGAGACAAAATCTAGCCGGGCGTTACATACGGACATATATTCCTGAAAATTATCCGGCGAAGGGATCCTTCACCAGAATCGTATCTTCGCGCTCGGGGCTCGTCGACAACAGAGCCACCGGGGTCTCGATCAACTCCTCGATACGGCGGATATATTTAATCGCCGTAGCTGGCAGATCGGCCCAGGACCGCGCCCCGCGTGTGCTGTCCGACCAGCCCTCAAGGCTTTCATAAACCGCTTCAACCCGGGCCTGATCACGCGCATTCGACGGGAAATAATCAATCGTCTTGCCATCAAGCTTATAAGCCACGCAGACCTTCAGCTCGTCAAAGCCATCAAGCACATCAAGCTTGGTCAGCGCGATGCCATGGATGCCGCCGATTTTCATCGCCTGCCGCACCATCACCGCATCGAAATACCCGCAACGCCGAGCCCGCCCGGTCACGGTGCCGAACTCATGCCCGCGCTGCCCCAAAGTCTGCCCGACCTCGTTCAACTGCTCGGTCGGGAACGGCCCACTGCCGACCCGGGTGGTGTAAGCCTTGGTGATGCCAAGCACATAACCAACCTGACCCGGCCCCACGCCCGACCCGCCCGCCGCCTGCGACGACACGGTGTTCGACGAGGTGACAAAGGGATAGGTGCCATGATCGACGTCAAGCATGATGCCCTGCGCGCCTTCGAACAGCACGCGCTTGCCCTGCTTCTTGGCCTCATCCAGCACCCGCCAGGACGCACAAGCGAACGGCAGAATCTTCGGCGCCACCGCCCGGATTTCAGCCAGCAGTGCCTCGCGGTCCACCGGCTCCGCACCAAGTCCAACCCGCAGCGGATTGTGATGGGCCAGCAACGCATCCAGCCGCTCAACAATCAGATCGTCATGGGCGAGATCGCCAACCCGCAGCGCACGCCGCGCCACCTTATCTTCATAAGCCGGGCCAATGCCGCGCCGGGTGGTGCCGATCTTGGCTTCACCGGCGGCTTCCTCACGGATGCCATCCAGCTCCCGATGCAGCGGCAGAATAAGCGCGCAATTTTCAGCAACGCTCAGATTGCTTTCATCAACCCGCACACCCTGTCCCTGCAGACGCGCGATTTCATCCAGCAGCGCCCAGGGGTCAACCACAACGCCATTGCCGATCACCGACTGTTTGTTGGGCCGCACGATGCCCGACGGCAGCAGGCTCAGCTTATACACATTTTCATCGATGACGAGCGTATGGCCCGCGTTATGTCCGCCCTGAAACCGCACCACCACATCGGCGCGTTCCGACAGCCAATCGACAATCTTTCCCTTGCCTTCGTCGCCCCATTGAGCGCCGACTACGACCACGTTTGCCACGTTCACATCCCGTCTTCGAGGGTTGGTCCAATCAGTCGAGCAGAGTGATCCGCTCGTCCGCATAAATATATCCGCAGCCAAGATGCCGCGCTGCCGCCCGCACATCGGCTTCAGGCGCAAGCCCGCGCACCGTGCGATAACCTTGATCCTGCAACCCGGCCAGCAACGTGACCGCCGTGCCATGGGGCACATAAAGCTTGGCCGCCATGTCCGGCGCCGTCGCCACCCGCATCAGGCTGTCGAGATAAAGCGACACCCCAGTCGCCGCCTCGGCCGCGCCGGTATCGGCCCGGGTGATCTCATAGCGCCCGCCACGCCCAAGCTCGCCGCGCCCCTTGGCCGCGAACAGGGTGAAGGCAATGCCCGCCTTATATTCAAATCCACGAAACTCGCCGGGATCGATGGTCAGCACCAGATCGGGCGACAAGGCCTGAACCCGCGTCACCAGCCCCTGCAACTCCGCAACAATCGCCGCCGCCTGCGCCGGCAACTGAAGCTCCTGAAGCGCCCGAAGCGCCGCATCCGCCTCGCCCGACGCCGCAAGAAGCCCCCGGAAAATCTCGCCCGCGCGTCCCTCAATCGACTGCAACTGGCCGATGTCCTTGGCGTTCAGGGCCGCCCTGATCTGCCCCGCCGCCACGTCCGGAAGTCCAAGCTCGGCCGCCAGCACCGGCACCAGCGACGGCACCGTCAAATCCGCCGAAAGCCCCTGAACCCCAACGGCGCGCAAGGCGTCCGCCGCCAGCAGCAGGACTTCCGCGTCCGCCTCGATGGAGCCCACGCCAATCAGCTCGACCCCGGCCTGTCCGAACTGCCGTTCCGACCGGATCTGCCCGCCCTTGACCAGCAACACCTGCCCGGCATAGCACAGCCGCAGCGGCCGCGGACTGGCCGCAAGCCGGGTCGCCGCGATACGCGCGACCTGAATGGTCATATCGGTGCGAATGCCCATCATGCGCTGGGACACCGGGTCCATCAGCCGGAACATCTGCCGCGACTGGGTCTTGCCCGACCCGGCCAGCAGACTGTCCTCGAATTCCACAAGCGGCGGGGCCACCCGCCCATATCCATAAGCCTGGAACCGCGCCAGAAGCGCCGCAATCACCGACGCTTCGCCTTCGGCCTCCGGGGGGAGGTCGTCATGAAAGCCTTCCGGCAGCAAAGCTCGTTCGGAATAATCAGCCATGATCCTGCTTCAGCATTCAGACAAAAAACGCCGCCACTCTATTGTCATTTGCCCTGATAGTCGAGGGCGGATTCACCCGCAAACCCTGATCCTCGCAAAAGCGGGGACCCAGGGCCTAAGCCCCCGGATCCCCGCCCCCGCAGGTCTGCGAAATAGTCTTAGAACTTCAGATGTTTGACCTGACGCACATGCGGCAAGGAACGAATCTGACCGAGCACATCCTGCGGCACAGCCCCGTCAATGGCCACAAGCGCAATCGCTTCCTTGCCAGCAGCCTCACGGCCGAGGTTGAAGGTGGCGATATTGAGCCCGGCGCTGCCAAGGATGGTGCCAAGATTGCCGATGAAGCCCGGCAGATCCTCGTTCACCACAAAGATCATGTTGTCGGTCACCTGGGCTTCGATGCTGATGCCCTTGATCTGCACGATCCGGGCATCGCCATTCGCGAACAGCGTTCCGGCGATGTCACGGGTCTGCTTTTCGGTGGTGACGGTGACGCGCATCAGGGTGTGATAATCGCCCTCGCGGTCGTGCTTCACCTCGGACACTTCGATATTGCGTTCCTTGGCCACGGTCGGCGCATTGACCATATTGACCGAATCCATCAAGGGACGCAGCAGCGCCTCAAGCACGGCAGCGGTCAGCGGACGCACGTTCAGCTGAGCGGCATCGCCTTCATATTCGATGACAACCTTCTTGATCCCGGTTTCGGTCAACTGACCGGCAAACCCGCCAAGCTGCGCCGCAAGCTTCATATAGGGACGAAGACGCGGAGCATCCTCAGCCGACACCGACGCCATGTTAAGCGCGTTGGTCACAGCCCCATCAAGCAGGTAATCCGCCATCTGTTCGGCAACCTGAACCGCCACATTGACCTGAGCTTCATTGGTCGACGCGCCAAGATGCGGCGTGAGGATCACGTTCTCAAAGGCAAAGAGATCGTTTTGCTTGGCCGGCTCGACTTCAAACACGTCCAAAGCGGCCCCTGCCACCTTGCCAGATTCAAGCGCCGCCTTCAGGTCCTTTTCCACAACCAGGCCGCCACGGGCACAGTTGATGATAAAGACGCCATCCTTCATCTTCGCAAACGCCGCAGCGTTCACAACACCCCGGGTGCCATCGGTCAAAGGCGTATGGAGCGTGATGAAATCAGCGCGACGGAACAGCTCATCAAGCTCGACCTTCTCAACGCCAAGATCAACCGCACGTTCCGGCGACAGATAGGGGTCAAACGCCACAACCTTCATACGCAGGCCAAGCGCGCGTTCGGCCACGATCGAGCCGATATTGCCGCACCCGATGATGCCAAGGGTCTTCGAGGTCAGCTCGACCCCCATGAAGCGGTTCTTTTCCCACTTGCCCAGACGGGTCGAGGCATCCGCCATCGGAATTTCCCGAGCAATGGCGAACATCATGGCGATGGCATGTTCAGCGGTGGTGATCGAATTGCCGAACGGGGTGTTCATGACAACGATCCCGGCGCCCGTGGCGGTCGGAATATCCACGTTATCAACACCGATCCCGGCCCGGCCCACAACCTTCAGATTGGTGGCGGCGGCGATCACGTCCTTCGTAACCTTGGTGGCCGACCGAATGGCCAGACCATCATACTCACCGATTTTCGCGATCAGCTCGTCCTTGGTCAGACCCACGATCTGATCAACCTCAATACCGCGCGCTTCAAAAATCTGCTTGGCCAGGGGGCTCAAGTCGTCGGAAATCAGAACCTTAGGCATATCCTGCCCTTTCCTGAAAAAATAAAGTCATCCTGTAAAGCGAGAGAGGCGGGCTCGGGCCCACCCCGGAACCCGCCACAAACGCTTAACGAATAGGGAAATGTCAGGCTTTCGCCTTCAGCGTGGCAAAGGCCCAGTCAAGCCAGGGCAGCAAAGCCTTAAGATCCGCAGCCTCAACGGTGGCACCGGCCCAGATGCGGATGCCGGGAGGGGCATCGCGGTAACTGCCGATGTCATAGGCCACATGCTCGTCTTCAAGGATCTTGGCGAAGTCCTTCGCCACCTTGGCCTGACCCTCGGCATCAAGCGCCGTGAACCAGGGATCGACGATCTTCAGGCACACCGAAGTGCAGGACCGCGTGGCCTCGACCACCGGCAGGAAATCCGCCCAGTCGCTCGCCGCAACCCAGTTCGCAAGAACGGCAAGATTGCCTTCCGAACGCGCGATCAGGCCCGTCAAGCCACCCTCGCCCTCAGCCCATTTCAACGCATCGATATAATCTTCGACGCAAAGCATGGACGGGGTGTTGATGGTTTCGCCAACGAAAATGCCTTCGATGAGCTTGCCGCCCGAGGTCAGACGGAACACCTTCGGCAACGGCCAGGACGGCTTGTAGGTCTGCAACCGTTCGACCGCCCGCGGGCTCAGGATCAGGATGCCATGAGCCCCTTCACCGCCGAGCACCTTCTGCCACGAGAACGTCGTGACATCGAGCTTCGACCACGGCAGATCCATGGCGAACGCCGCCGAGGTGGCGTCGCAGATGGTCAGGCCTTCGCGGTCGTCGGCGATCCAGTCGCCGTTCGGCACGCGCACGCCGGACGTGGTGCCGTTCCAGGTGAAGACGACATCGCGGTTGCAATCCACTGCCGCGAGATCCGGCAGCTCGCCGTAACCGGCTTTCAGGCTGCGCACGTCTTCGAGTTTCAATTGTTTGACAACATCGGTAACCCAACCGTCACCGAAGCTTTCCCATGCCAGCATATCAACGCCGCGTGCGCCCAAAAGCGACCAGAGCGCCATTTCCACTGCGCCGGTATCCGACGCTGGAACGATGCCAATACGATAATCCGCAGGAACGCCAAGAACGGCGCGCGTGCGATCAATCGCTTCTTTGAGTTTGTTTTTGCCGAGTTTCGAACGATGCGACCGGCCGAGGCAGGCGTCTTCGAGAGCGGCGAGCGCCCAACCTGGGCGTTTCGCGCAAGGCCCCGAAGAAAAATAAGGGGACTGCGGCTTAGTAGCTGGTTTCGTCATGAGATGTATCTCCTATCCCTCACAGAATAGGCGCACCCCGGTGGGGGGATGTGGCCCGCCCGCGACCATATAGAAAGGCCAACCGAAGTCAAACGCTGATTTCCACATGCCCGCCATGCAAGAAACTGACGGGTTCTCTGCGCGGCCCAAGGCTGTCCGCTTCCAAGATGACACCTTAACTTATTGTCATTGCCATCTGTCGTTCCCCGACCCGCCCCCATATCTGTCCACATCTGTCATTGCCGGGCTTGACCCGGCAATCCATGGTTCAATCGGGAAACCGCTGGCCAGATGGATTGCCGGGTCAAGCCCGGCAATGACATTGTGTGTTTTGTGATGGCAAACCTAAACCGCACAGCCGCCCCCTTTACCGGACAAGGCGTACCCTTTACCTGCCGCCACCCGTCATTCTCCCCCTACCTGTCATTCCCGCTTTCGCGGGAATGACAGGTTTAATCATGCTTTTCCGCACGACCGGATACAAATTTAACCGTTCGTGCTGAGGAGCCCGTAGGGCGTCTCGAAGCACGAAGCCGCACCGCAGCACCCCTCAGACAACCTTCCCCGCATCCACATGGTTCAACGGCCCATGCCCACGCCCATACCCGGGGGCCAGCCGGATCGCCGCCAGCACATAATCCCGTGCCCGCGTCACCGCCTGCGGCAGGCTCTGCCCCTGCGCCAGACCGACCGCAATGGCCGAGGACAGCGTGCAGCCGGTGCCATGAGTCGACTCGGTCACGATCTTGGCATTCTCAAATCGCATCACCCCGTCCGCCGTCACCAGCAGATCGACCACCCGCGACGCCTCAAGATGCCCGCCCTTCATCAGCACAGCCTGCGGGCCAAGCTCCAGAATGGCCTGCCCCGCCACCGCCATATCATCGGGCGTGCGGATCACCATGCCGGTCAAGACCTCAGCCTCGGGAATATTCGGCGTCACCACGGTCGCCCGCCCGATCAACAACGTCTTCAAAGCGTCCACCGCATCATCAGCCAGCAACCGCCCGCCCGACGTCGCCACCATGACCGGATCAACCACCAGCGGCCCGTCATAAGACGCAAGCGCCTGAGCCACCGCCGCAATGATCTCAGCACTCGCCAGCATGCCGATCTTGACCGCATCGGCGCCGATATCATCCAACACCACAGTGATCTGTTTGGCGACAAACCCCGGGGGCGCCGCAAATACCTCATGCACAGCCAGAGTATCCTGCGCCGTCAGGGCGGTCACCGCCGTCGCCGCGAACCCGCCAAGCGCGCTCACCGTCTTGATATCCGCCTGAATCCCCGCCCCGCCGCCAGAATCCGATCCGGCCACGATCAACACCCGTCCGTCCATGTGCCACCCGTATAAAAATCCAGCCTTCAGAACAAAGCCTGGATTCCCGCCTGCGCGGGAATGACAAGAAAGTCCTACATAACACAAATACCCGTCATCCCCGCAAACGCGGGGATCCAGCGCCATCAAAAACTGAATCCCGCCTAAGCCGCCTTGCAAGCCACCGTAACCGTCGAGACGATATCATCGACCACGGTCTGCACCAGCAGTTCGTCCTCGCCCTCCGCCATCACGCGGATAAGCGGCTCGGTGCCTGACTTGCGGATCACCACCCGGCCCGACCCAAGCAGGCGCTGCTCCCCGGCCGCGATCGCCTGCTGCACCAGCGGCTGATCGAGCGGAGTCATTCCGGCTTCGAAACGGACATTTTTCAAAATCTGCGGATACGGAGTAAAGCGGCGGCAGATCTCGCTCACCGGCTTGCCACTCTGGATCACCACCGCCAGCACCTGCAAGGCAGCAATGATGCCGTCGCCCGTAGTGGTGAAGTCCGACAGCACGATATGCCCCGACTGTTCGCCGCCGACGTTATAGCCACCCAGGCGCATTTTCTCGACCACATAACGGTCGCCCACCTGAGTGCGGATCAGATCGAGTCCAAGCCCGTTCAGATATTTCTCCATCCCAAGATTCGACATGATGGTGGCCACCACGCCGCCGCCGCGCAGCTGCCCGGTCTCGTTCAGATAATGCCCGATGACCGCCATCAGCTGATCGCCATCCACCAACTGCCCGTTTTCATCGGAAATCAGCACACGATCGGCGTCCCCATCCAGGGCAATGCCGATATGCGCGCCATGAGCCACCACCTGTTCACAGACATAGCTCGGCGCGGTCGACCCGCAGCCCTTGTTGATATTGGTCCCGTTCGGCGTCACACCCACCGGCACCACTTCGGCCCCGAGCTCCCACAGCACGGCAGGCGCCGCCTTGTAAGCCGCCCCATTGGCGCAATCCACGACAACCTTCAGGCCATCCAGGCGCAGGTGACGCGGAAAGGTGTTCTTCGCATATTCGATATAACGGCCGACCGAATTTTCCATACGCTGGGCCCGGCCAAGCTTTTCCGACGGCACCAGATGATCGCCATAGCCATTGTCCATGCGCGCCTCAATCTCGCGCTCGATATCATCCGACAGCTTATACCCGTCCGGCCCGAACAATTTAATGCCATTGTCCTGATAAGGATTATGCGAGGCCGAGATCATGACCCCAAGATCCGCCCGCAACGAGCGCGTCAGCATGGCCACGGCCGGCGTCGGCATCGGTCCGGCGAAAATCACATCCATGCCCATGGAAATGAATCCGGCGGCGAGCGCGGGTTCGATCATATAACCCGACAGCCGGGTATCCTTGCCGATGACGACGCGATGAACATGGTCACCCCGGGTGAACTGCCGCCCGGCCGCCATGCCGACCTTCATGGCAATTTCCGCTGTCATGGGGTGACTGTTGGCGCGCCCCCGAATCCCGTCCGTCCCGAAATATTTCCGCGTCATCGTTTTTCGTCCCGTTTTCGATGCTCTGATTGGCAGTTTAAGCAGAAACTCTTTAAGAGCGGGTTTAGACAGCAAAAACGCCGGGATTATGGCAGGAAATGGAATCCGCTCAGAGAGCATCCCACACGGCAAGCGCCTGCACAGTCGCCGCCACATCATGCACCCGCAGCATCTGCACACCGGCGAGAACTGCCTTCAACTCCGCCGCCAGCCCCCCCGGCAACCGCTCCCGTGGGTCGGTCACACCGGTGATGCGGCCGATGAAGCTCTTGCGCGACACCCCGAGCAGAATGGGACAACCAAGACCATGGAACATGGACAAGCCGCGCAACAGATCCAGATTATGCTCAAGTCCCTTGCCGAACCCAACCCCCGGATCGACAACGATCTGCGCCCGCGATACCCCCGTCGTCGCCGTCACCCTGTCAATCCGGTCGGCCAGATAATCATACACATCTAACAGCGCGTCGTCATATACGGGCGCGTCCTGCATGGTTTTCGGGTCGCCCTGGGCATGCATCAGAATGACCGGCAAGCGAAGCTCCCGCGCTGCCGCCAGACTGTCCCCATCATGCCCAAGCGCTGATACGTCATTGATAATATGGGCGCCCCCCGCCGCCGCCGCCCGCATGGTCGCGGCATGGCGTGTATCGATGGAGATAATCGCGCCATCTTCCACAAGACTCCGGATCACTGGCAGCACCCGGCGGATTTCCTCCTCCGGCGCCACCGGGTCGGACCCCGGGCGCGTCGATTCTCCGCCCACATCCAAAAGATCCGCGCCCTCGGCCAGCATCACCCGCCCGCGCTCAAGCGCCGCCTCGCTGGTCGCAAAACTGCCGCCATCGGAAAAACTGTCCGGCGTCACATTGAGGATGCCCATCACCAACGGCCGCTCGAACGACAACCGCCGCCCGGCCCCAAGCTCAAGCGGCCGCCGCGCCGCTGTCATCCGCGTAACCGTCAAAGCCACATCGGATCGCGCCGCGATCGCCGTGACCGGCAAAAGCTCCCGCGTCACCGCCCCGCCCGAACGCCGGACCAGTTCAACGCCCATGAAGGCCACCGGTCCACCGGCCAGAAAACAGGCAAGCCCGGCCGCCACCGCGTCCCGGGCCTCGGCACCGTTCACAAAACCGAAGGGGCGCAGGTAAACCCGCGCCCCCATCTCAAGATGATCGGTCTTCAGACTATCGGACATAGAACCCCAAGCTCACGCTTTCAAAGACCGGCCTGAGGTTCTGCCGTACCGCCCGTATCGCCACCGCGTCCGGCTTCCGGCACGGTGGAGGCACGCGGCCGTTCGTCAGGTCCGCTCGATTTGTTGTCTTCCACCGGACGGCTGATGGTTTCGCCGCGCATCAGCGCCCGCACCTCTTCACCCGACAGGGTTTCATATTCCAGAAGCGCCTTCGTCACCTTATGCAGATCATCAATATGATCGTTGAGGGCCTTCCGCGCCGTGGCTTCAGCTTCTTCCACCAGAACCCGCACTTCCTGATCGATCAGGCGAGCGGTGTCTTCGGAAATATTCTGCGACCGCGATACCGAGTGACCGAGAAACACCTCGTCCTGATTCTCGCGATAGCGCAACCAGCCAAGCTTTTCGCTCATGCCATAGTCCATGACCATGGCCCGCGCCATGCGGGTCGCCTGGGCAATATCATTGGACGCCCCGGTGTTCAGTTCGTCCTTGCCGTAAATCAGCTGTTCGGCAATACGCCCACCAAAGCAAAGCGCCAGCCGCGCCTTCATCTGCTTCATGTTCTGGCTGTACCGGTCACGATCCGGCAGGTTCCAGGTCACGCCAAGCGCACGGCCGCGCGGAATGATCGTCACCTTATGCAGCGGATCATTATGCGGCACGATCAGGGACACCAGCGCATGACCGGCTTCATGATAGGCGGTCGAGCGTTTTTCATCCTCGGTCATGACCATGGAGCGACGTTCCGCCCCCATCATCACCTTGTCCTTGGCAGCCTCGAATTCGGCCATGGTGACAACCTTCTTGCCCCGACGCGCCGCCATCAGCGCCGCTTCGTTGACAAGATTGGCCAGATCCGCCCCAGAAAATCCGGGCGTCCCGCGCGAGATCGTCTTTGCATCCACATCGGCGCCAAGCGGCACCTTGCGCATATGCACCTTGAGGATTTTTTCACGGCCATTCAGATCGGGGTTCGGCACCACGATCTGACGGTCGAACCGGCCCGGCCGCAACAGCGCCGGGTCAAGCACGTCCGGACGGTTGGTGGCAGCCACCAGAATGATGCCTTCGTTCGCTTCAAAGCCGTCCATCTCGACCAGCAACTGGTTCAAGGTCTGTTCGCGTTCGTCATTGCCGCCGCCAAGACCGGCGCCGCGATGACGCCCGACGGCGTCGATTTCATCGATGAAAATAATGCAGGGAGCGTTTTTCTTTGCCTGTTCGAACATGTCGCGCACGCGGCTTGCACCAACGCCGACAAACATTTCCACAAAGTCCGAGCCCGAGATCGAGAAGAACGGCACATTGGCCTCCCCCGCGATGGCACGCGCCAGCAGGGTTTTCCCGGTACCCGGAGGACCGACCAGCAAAGCGCCCTTCGGAATGGTGCCGCCAAGGCGCTGGAACTTGCCCGGGTCCTTGAGGAAATCGACGATTTCTTCAAGTTCTTCCTTGGCTTCGTCAATCCCGGCCACGTCATTGAAGGTGATCCGGCCCTGTTTTTCGGTCAACAGCCGCGCCCGCGACTTGCCGAAGCCCATGGCCCGGCCGTTTCCGGCCTGCATCTGGCGCATGAAGAACACCCAGACGCCGATCAACAGCAGGAATGGCAGCAGCGACATGAAGATGCCGGCCAGCAGATTCTGTTCCTCAGGCTTCGCCGTGATGCTGACCCCATGCTGGGTCAGACGGCTGACCAGCATCGGATCGTCCGGCGCATAGGTGCGGAAATTCGTATTGTCGCCCTTCGTGCCGGTGATATTCCGGCCCTCGATGGTCACTGCCCGCACATTGCCCTGTTCGACATCTTGCAGGAACGTCGAAAACGCAATGTCTGTCTGCGCCCCTTGCCCGGAAGACCCCTGAAAGAGGTTAAAAAGTGCAAGCAACACCAATATGATAACAGCCCAAAGGGCGAGGTTCCGTCCGAGATTTCCCACGGTGTCGAGCTTCCTTCTCCGCCAGACCCCAAGCGGCCAGGCAAAAACCAACCTAATAAATAGGTGCTTTCCAAACCGCAAACAAGCAGCGAGCCGCAGAAAAGCGGCCGATCGTCAAGAAAGACGCTCTGAATTCAATAAAATAAGGCGCGAGCTGGTTGAAAACAGGCAAAAATGCCGCGTCGCAGCAAATTTTCCGGAATGGCCACCCCGTCCATCACCGGCAGCCCCAGGCATCTGTCGCCATCCCACAACCCCGGCAGGGATCGCCGCACCGCCGCCGGAAGCCCCGGAATGTCACCGCCCGCAAAACGTCGAACCACCAGCCCCTCAGCGTCACCGCTCAGACGAAACCGCCCGTCCCACATCATGCCGTCCTGAAACGCCGTCTGCTCATCGGCCAGAGCCTCCTCGCGCAGGACCCGCCACCGGCCCACACCCGTCTCGATCCGGCAACCGCCCAGCGTCGCCCCGCGAAAATCCAGCCGCGTCACCCGCGCCATCAGCCGGTCAAGATCCTCCCCACGCGGCGGATAGGTCAACCCGCCCACCGTCATCAAAACCGCCTGCCAGGCCGCCCGACGCAATTCAGGATCCAGAAACGGCGGTGCCGCCAATTGCGCGAACCCCGCCGGATGCAGCACCACATCGCGCACCAGAAGCGGCCCAAGATCGCGCGCCTCAAGCGTCGCCGCCTCGCGCGCCGCGTCCGCCGCCACCCGCCACCGCGCCGCTTCGACCTCATCCATACCCTGACGCACCCGCACGCGGGCATAGGCCGGATTATGGTTGGACGGATCCTCGATCCAGTCCTCCCCCCGCGCCCGGAGATAAGCCTCAAGCGCCACCTTCGGCACCGTCAGCAACGGCCTGAGAAGGCGTGGCCAGCGTGGCCCCGGCAGCGGCGGCGGCGATATCGCCGTCATGCCCTGAAGCCCCGCAGTCCCACTGCCCCGTTCAGCCCGGATCGCCACCGTCTCGGCCTGATCCCCGGCATGATGGCCCACCAGCAGATGCAGAATCCCGCGCGCCCGGCAGGCCCCGAGCATCAGCTCATAGCGTGCCTCCCGCGCCCGCATCTGCACGCCGCGCCGGGGCTTTTCACCGCTCCAGACCAACGTCTCATGGGCAATGCCCAACGCCGCCATGCGCGCCGCAACCCCGGCCGCCTCCGCCGCAGAATCCGCCCGCAACCCATGATCGACCGTCAGCGCCAGCACCATTCCCCCACGCGCCCGCGCCCAGGCATCCGCCAGCAGCACCAACGCCATAGAATCCGCCCCGCCAGACAGCGCCACCGCCAACCGTGGCGCGGTCTCGAACGGACCAAGGGGCGCCATCAGCCGGGCGAAATCGTCGTCGCTCAGGGACAAGGGATCACATGCTCCCGATGGATGGCCTCGATCTCGGCCATGATCTCATCGCCAAGCTCGACCTCCGCTGCCTTCAGGTCGATCTTCAGCTGATCGAGACTGGTGGCCCCGATGATGGTCGCCGCGATGAACGGCCGCGTGAGCGTGAAGGCGATAGCCATCTGTTCCGGCACCAGCCCGTATTTCCGGGCGAGCGCCACATATTTCTCGATCGCCTGGATCCCGCTCGGGGTCTGATAGCGATTGAAATCCGCAAACAACGTGAACCGCGCCCCCTCGGGTTTCGCGCCATTCAGATATTTGCCACTCAAAGCGCCCATGCCCAGGGGAGAATAAGCCAGCAAGCCGACCTCCTCCCGCAGCGCGATTTCCGACAAGCCGATCTCGAAACTGCGATTGAGCAGACTATAGGGATTCTGGATGGTCTCGATCCGCGCGAGCCCAGCCCGCTCGCCATGATGGAGATGCCGCATCAGTCCCCAGGACGTTTCGTTCGACACCCCGAGATGGCGCACCTTGCCCGCCTTGACCAGCGCATCGAGCGCCTCAAGCGTCTCCTCGATCGGCACCATATCCGGACGATCGCGCAGCTCGGTCACCCCAAGCGTGCCAAAAAAATTCGACGGCCGCTCCGGCCAATGGGTCTGATAGAGATCGATATAATCGGTCCTGAGCCGCTTAAGGCTCGCGTCCACCGCCGCCATGATGTTGGCCCGATCAAGCCGCACCTGGCCGGGGCGAATGGTCGGCGTCATACGCGGCCCCGACACTTTGGTGGCAATAATCAGCTTATCCCGATCACCCCGCCCCTGCAGCCAGCTGCCAATAACCTCCTCGGTGCGGCCGTAATAGTCAGGGTCCCGCGGCACCGGATACATTTCCGCCGTATCAATGAAATTAACCCCCTGCGCCACGGCATAATCCAGCTGTGCATGCCCCTCAGCCTCAGAATTCTGCCGCCCCCAGGTCATGCTGCCCAGACAGATCTCGCTGACCCTAAGCCCGGTGCGCCCCAGATTTCTCATCTTCATGCCGTAGAACTCCGCTTGTCCGTTTCATCAGACTTTTGTTCCACAGCCGCCCCACGAAGTAAACCGGCATAACCACGCCCCATCCGTCCAGCCGGAGCGGCCCAAGATCTGGATCGCCACGCCGCGAACGCGGCTCGCGATGACAACCGCCTCATTGCCAAGTCCAAACACCGGCACTTCACGGTTCCACCGCAGGAACGCCACCCGCATGCCATCTTCAGCAGCAGGCGAATAAGCAGCCGGGTAAACCACGCCCCATCCGTCATTGCGAGGCATCTGCCGAAGCAATCCAGTCTCGCCACCACCCGGGAGCGCGGCCCAAGATCTGGATCGCCACGCCGCTAACGCGGCTCGCGATGACGGCCGGGACCGCCTACTACTTACGGCAAGCTATTTTTTCGCGAACACCCACACTCCACGGTTCCGCTCGAACACCAGTCCGGCTTACTTACAGCCCGCCACCTTTTTTTCCGCCGGCATGCGATCTTTCGCAGCAGGCGAATTGGGGAAGCGGGTTTTCAGTTCGGCGAACACGGCGCAGGCATCCTGGGTCTGTTTGATCTTGGTCAGCGAGATCCCGATCTTCAGCAGGTAATCCGGCGCCTTGGCGCTTTTCGGATAGGCCTGATAGCCTTCAAGAAAGACCTTGGCGGCCTGATCATATTGACCGCGCACGAAATAGGTCTGACCCAGCCAATAATTGGCACTGCCCGCCAGCTCATCCTTCGGGTTCTGGGCGAGGAAGCTCTGGAACGCGCTTTGGGCTTCCGGATATTTGCCCTTGCTGAGCAGCGCATAGGCGTAATTGTATTTTTCAATCGGCGTCCCGCTCGGCAGCGCCCCGCCGGTGCTGGCCGTCGCTGCCCCGCCAGAGGCTGCGGGCTCGCCATAACCGCCACCTTCAGTTTCCGTCATGCCGCCACCGGCCGAGGCCGTGCCGCCCCCCGTGCCACCCTTGCCCTCAAGGCTGTTGAAACGGAATTCCGTATCCGACATGAAGCTTTCAAGACGATGCGCCAGTTCATCGTTCTTGTGGCGCAATTCCTCCACCTGCCCGGTCAGTTGCTGCAGGCGGCTTTCAATCGAATTGACCCGCACATCCATATCGGCCAGCGGGTTCGCCACCGGAGCTTCGGGTTCGCCCTCGTCCACCGGCGGAACATAACCGCGGCCAAACACCTTGCGCTGAACCGCCGTCAGTTCTTTTTCAAGCTTGTCGACCCGCTTGCCAACATCCTGCGCCGAGGCCGGACAGGCCATGCAGACAACCATCCCGGCCACCACGACCGCGAGGAATGCGCCGCGCACAACAGATATGGACAACCCCATGGACTCTCTCCCTGAACTCTGGCCCGCAGTGAGGCCCCGATCTTGATCCACCGAACAGCGGCTGACGACACTAGCCCGAGATTATGGCTATAGCGTGCCCGTTTCAGTAAATGCAAGGGGCCAATTGATGCCCTTTAAAACCAAGAACCCGCGTCCTTTGCAGGACGCGGGTTCCGGTAGCTCAAGCGAAAGCTGTGAAGCTTATTTCACAACCATCACGTCGCGACGGTTTTGCGACCAGGCGCTCTCGTCGTTGCCGACGACAGCCGGGCGCTCTTTGCCGTAGCTGACGGTTTCGAGGCGGCTGGCGTCAAGGCCAAGTGCCACGAGGTAGTTCTTAGCGGCATTCGCACGACGCTCGCCGAGGGCAAGGTTGTACTCGCGGGTGCCGCGTTCGTCACAGTGACCTTCGACGATCACGCTGACCGAAGGATATTTCTTCAGCCATTCACCCTGCTTGCGCAGCGTGGCCTGTGCTGCATCGTCAAGGTCATACTTGTCGAACGAGAAGAAAATACGATCGCCAGCGGTCTGGTTCAGATCTTCCTGGCTGCCAGGAACCGGACCAACCGGAGCGGGAGCAGGCTGCGGCTGCGCAATAGGAGCCGGAGCAGTTTCCTGCGTGGTCGGCTGTTTCTTCTGGGTGTTGGCGCAAGCGGCCAGCAGAAGAGTCGTTGCCCCCACGAGGAGGACTTTAAGACCAAAGCTTCTCTGAAGCATTTCGGGAGTTCCTTCCAAAGTGTTTTTGTCCGAGCCTGATTACTGAATGGTTTTTGGGCAAGCCCCCAGCCAGACATCAATTCTCATTTTACGAGTTCAGGAAAGTCCTCAACGTACATCCCCTTTTAAAGACATATCGCTGATTCTAAATTTCTCTCAACGCTGTAACACTATAAGCGCGACCTGTCACCTTAGCAAGGGCGACCATGCCGGGTCCGAGGCGTCGAGCGGCGTGATAATCTTGCGAAGATTATACCCTGTCAAGTCTACAGACCAAAGACTTGTCGCCCCGCCCTTGCCGTTCCGATCATAGGGATCTTTACGGTAGAATATGATCACACGTCCGTTCGGCGCCCATGTCGGCCCTTCTTCCATGAAGCTTTCGGTCAACAGCCGCTCGCCTTTGCCGTCAGGCCTCATGACGCCAATGTAAAAACGTCCTTTGGACTGTTTTGTGAATGCGATCAAATCCCCGCGCGGCGACCACACCGGCGTCGCATAGCGGCCATCACCAAAGCTGATCCGCCGCACGTTGCCGCCGTTCGCATCCATCACATAAAGCTGCTGGGTGCCGCCACGGTCCGAGTTGAATACGATTTCCTGACCGTCCGGCGAATAGCTCGGCGAGGTGTCGATGTTCGGATCGGCCGTCAGACGCCGCGATTTGCGGGTGCGGAGATCCATTTCATAGATATCCGTATTGCCGCTCGCCGCCATCGAGAAGATAACCTTGTTGCCGTCCGGTGCGAAGCGCGGGGCAAAGGTCATGCCCGGATAGTCGCCCAGAAGTTCCTGGGTCCCGGTGTCGATATTGTAAAGGTAAACCCGCGGCCGATTATTGTAATAGGCCATATAGGTGATTTCCTGCGCCGTCGGCGAGAATCGCGGCGTCAGCACCAGATCCTTGCCCGAGGTCAGAAAGCGGTGGTTGTAGCCGTCCTGATCCATGATAGCCAAACGCTTCTCGCGCTTGTTCATGGGGCCGCTTTCGGAAATATAAACGATGCGGGTGTTGAAATAGCCGTCTTCCCCGGTCAGACGCTTATAGATCGCGTCCGACACCATATGGGCCACCTGTCGCCAGGTGCGCGGGGCCGAGAAATACTGCAAACCGGTCATCTGGCTTTCGCCATAAACGTCCCACAGGCGAAATTCGACCCGCAAGCGGCCGTCCGTCTGCAACTGCACCTGACCGGTCACCAGGGCCTGCGCCCCGATCCCGCGCCAGTTGCCGAAATTGGGCCGTCCGCCCGGCGTTTCACCGGCGTTGATGAAGGCTTTCGGATCGATGGTGCGAAACAGGCCCGACCGCGCGAGGTTGTTGGTGATCACCCCGGCAATATTGCGCCCGATCTCATCCGTGCCACCTTCCAGCGTCTTTTCAGCCGCCACGCCCGTGAACGCCGTGATGGCGATCGGCAGCGGGTCGACATTGCCCTTGGTGATATCCACCTTGAGCACCGCCCAGGCCGGAGCCGGAACCGCGATCAGGAAAAACGCGGCAAGGACAAGGCAGAGCCCTGAAACCACAGATGAGACTTTAAAACGGGCGATGTCTGCGCCGCGATCAGCAACCATGTCAGTATTACCCTCCAAGCATATCTTTGGGGTCGAAAATCAGCTCGGTATCGCGCCAGATATCATAGGTATCCGGCGGTAGTTTCAAAGGCGCACAGCGCTGCACGGCCCGGCGGGCGCTGTCGGCGGCGGCGCGGAAACCTTCCTGGCCAGCCATATTCATGCGTCCACTATCGACGATTTCCGGAGCCCTGGCCAGCGCCCCATTGGGCTGCAACCAGATGCGGATACGCACCTGCAGGTTCTCGGCCAGGCGCGCGCCGGCAGGTACTGTCCAGCAGGGTTCCACCTGAGCCCGGATCAGCCCCTGAAGATTGGCCGCGATGCGCGCCTTATCCATGGGCGTGCGCGACGGGCTGTCGCTTTGCACCGGCGAGGTGCGCTTCAGAATCTGGCTCACGTCCAGTTTCTTTTCGGTCTTTTCGTCCGGCGTATCTTCCTTGATCCGCTTATCGAGAAGCGCCGAAAGCTTGGTCGGGTCGAATTTCTTCTGCGGCTGATCGGGGCGCCGCTGCGGCGTCACTTCAGGCGTCTTGGGCTTGGGCTTTTCTTCTTTTTTCTCGGGCTCGGGCTTCATTTCCGGCACCACGTCCTCGGGCGTCTGCGGCTCTTCGGCGGCAGTCTGCGGCTCGGGCTTCGGTTGCGGCTTCGCCTCTTCCGGCGTCTCCGGCTTCAGTTCCGGACTGGGCTCGGTTTCAAGCTGCTGCTTTGGGTCAAGCTCGGCCTTCGGCGGCGGCGCGCTCGCATCCTCGCTGATCTCCTGCACGAGATCGACGGGAACGATCGCGGGCTCGACGAACTCGCGGGTCATGAAATGCGGAATGCCGAACATCGCCACCAGGATGACGATCAGATGCCCAACGGCCGATATGATTATCGCTTTACGCAACGCTGGCGCTTTCTGGACGAACGGTTACTTTTTCTTCTGCGGCGGCGGCGGCGAGGTGACCAGGGCGACCTTGGTGAATCCGGCGCCATTCAGCGCCCCCATCACCTCGGCCACGCGGCCATAACTCGTCTTTTCGTCGCCACGTACATAGATGCGGCTGTCGCGCTTTGAATCAGCAATGGCCGACAGGCGCGGGGCCAGCTCATCAAGCGCCACCTGCTCGTCCTGGATATAGACGTTGCCCTTGGCGTCGATGGAGACCGCCAGCGGCTTGCTATCCTCCTGCATGGGACGGGCACTGGTCTTCGGCAGATTGACGTCGATCCCGACGGTCAACAGCGGCGCCGCCACCATGAACACGATAAGCAGCACCAGCATGACGTCCACCATCGGCGTCACGTTGATGTCGCTCATCGGACGCGCGCGGCGGCGGTAATAGCCGCCCCCGCCGGATCGCGGCCCCTGGAACTGGGAACCCATTAGTGCGCCCCTTCATCAAGCTGACGCGACAACAACGTGCCGAACTCGTCGGCAAAGCCATCGAGACGATTGGCATAACGGCCGATATCGCCCGAAATCTTATTATAAGCCACAACCGCCGGAATGGCCGCAACAAGGCCAAGAGCGGTGGCGAACAGCGCCTCGGCAATACCCGGCGCCACCACCGCAAGCGAGGTGTCATGGCTCATGGCGATGGACTTGAAGCTGTTCATGATGCCCCAGACCGTCCCGAACAGGCCGACAAACGGCGCAGTCGAACCTACGGTCGCCAGAAAATTCATATAGCCTTCAAGCCGTTCCATTTCCCGCGTCACGGTCACCCGCATGACCTTTGAAATACGGTCCTGCAAGCCCATGGTCTTGGCCAGACCCGACGTCTGTCCGACCGAGCGCTGCCATTCCCGCATCGCCGCCACGAACAGCATGGCGAGCGGGTGATCGGGATTGTTGCGCACCCGCTCATAAAGGCTCTCAAGCGAGCGCCCGGACCAGAACTCGTCCTCGAACATATCGGCTTTGCGCGTCACCGTTCTGAGGTTGCGAAGCTTTTCGACAATGATGGCCCAACAGCCGACTGAGGCCAAAAGCAGCACGATCATAACCGCCTTGACGACGATATCCGCCTGCATAAACAATGCCATGATCGAGAAATCGGTCATTGTTCCACCGAGATCCGTCGCGCTTACCACATCCGACATAGGCCACAACTTTCTTAAGTCTGCAAACTGGTGGAAATATAATCCCTTGCGGGGCAATCCATCATAGAAGCATGTTGAAAATATGGCGGAGCGGGCGCGGAAAGCGTCTTGGCGCGCCACTGTCGCCAATGGCCGCGATCGTCACGCTGCCGCGCACCAAAAGCTCATCCCCGCGCCAGACCTCCTGCGCCATGACGGCGGACGCGCCAGCCACGGACAGGAATTTCGTACGCACCTCAACCATATCGTCAAACTTTGCGGGGCGAAGATAGTCCAACTCGACGCGGCGCACCACGAAGAACAGAGGGCCATCTTCGCTTCCCGCAATCAACGCCCGCTGATCGACCCCGAGAAGCCGGAGAAAGTCCGACCGCCCGCGCTCCATGTATTTGAGATAATTGGCATAAAAGACAATACCTCCAGCGTCTGTATCTTCATAATAGACCCGGATCGGCAGCAGATGGACCTTATCTTCGATACGTCCGCTCACGCCTCATCTCCGGGCAGGAGATCCAGTTGCGGGGCTCGGGCCGCTGCGGGCGGCGTCAGGCCGATATGACCATAGCCTTTCTGCGACAGCATGCGGCCGCGCGGCGTCCGCTGCACAAAGCCCTGCTGCATCAGATAGGGCTCGATGATGTCTTCGATGGCGTCGCGCGGCTCCGACAGCGCCGCCGACAGGGTCTCCACCCCGACCGGGCCGCCGCCGTAATCAATGCCAATGCATTTCAGATAGCGGTGATCCATGGCATCAAGCCCGCGCGCATCCACCTCAAGCCGCAACAGCGCCCCGTCGGCCACCCGCGCATCAATTTGTTTCGCCCCCGCAACAAGAGCAAAATCGCGCACCCGGCGCAGCAACCGTCCAGCCACGCGCGGCGTGCCACGGGCCCGGTTGGCCACTTCCCGCGCCCCATCATCAGTCATGGCCACCTCAAGGATGCGGGCACCGCGGCGCACGATTTCCTCAAGCTCATCCGGCGTATAGAACTCAAGCCGGGTCGGAATACCAAAGCGATCGCGCAACGGCTTGGTGATCAGGCCCGACCGCGTGGTTGCCCCAACCAGCGTAAAGCGCGGCAGATCGATCCGCACCGAACGCGCCGACGGCCCCTCCCCGATCATCAGATCCAGCTGAAAATCCTCCATGGCCGGATAGAGAATTTCCTCCACCGCCGGATTGAGGCGATGGATTTCATCGATGAACAGAATATCGTTCTGCTCAAGATTGGTCAGAAGCGCCGCAAGATCCCCGGCTTTCGCGATCACCGGGCCCGAGGTCGCGCGAAAATTGACCCCAAGCTCCCGCGCCAGAATCTGCGCCAAGGTGGTCTTGCCCAATCCGGGCGGACCGTAAAACAGCACATGGTCCAGCGCCTCGCCCCGCTGGCGCGCCGCACTGATGAACACCCGCAGATTTTCCCGCGCCTGTTTCTGGCCGATGAAATCATCAAGCCGCGCCGGGCGGATGGAATTATCGGCATCCTCATCCTGACGTTTGGCCGCGATCAGTCTGTCCTCGCTCATGGCGCAAGCTCCTTAAGCCCGGCCTTGATCAGCGCCTGCAACCCAGCCCCCGCGTCCATATCCTTGGCCGCCCGCGCCACGGCGGCAAAGGCGTCCGCCGGACGATACCCGAGATTGGTCAGAGCCGAGACCGCATCGGCAACCTCACGATTGCCGCCGCTGTCCGCCGTCGCCGCCTGCGGCAGCGTAAGCCCGCTCGCGACCGCAAGCGCGCCGACCTTGTCCTTCAATTCATTGACCACACGTTCGGCCAGCTTGCGACCAACGCCATTGGCTCGGGCCACCGCCGTCTTATCCTGCGCCGCAATGGCCTGCGCCAGCTCATCCGGAGCCAGAACCGACAGAATCCCAAGCGCCACCCGGGCGCCGATCCCCTGCACCGTCTGCAACAACCCGAACCAGTCGCGTTCCGCCGCATTCAGGAACCCATAGAGATGGATATGATCCTCGCGCACATGTGTGACGATGACGAGGCTCGCCGCCCCGCCCGCCCCCGGCAACCGGGCCAGAGTGCGGCCCGAGCAAAAGACCAGATAGCCGACCCCGTTCACATCGAGAATGACCCAGTCTTCTCCCGTGCTGTCGACGATCCCTTTAAGTTTCGCAATCACAATTTAACCCCGATCCGCCGCGCAACATCCTCAAGTCGACCGCCATGATGCGCATGACAGATGGCAACCGCAAGGGCATCGGCGGCATCGGCCCCGGTGATTTTCACCCCCGGCAGCAAAACCCGCACCATGGCATGAATCTGATCCTTGGCCGCATGGCCTGCACCGACCACTGCTTTCTTGATGTGATTGGGGGCATATTCCGCCACCGGCAAGCCATGGAGCGCCGGAACCAGCATCACCACGCCGCGCGCCTGGCCGAGCTTCAGGGTTGAAACCGGGTTCTTGTTGACGAAGGTTTCCTCGACCGCGGCCGCCACCGGCTCCCAGTCCTGGATCACCTGCACCAAGCCGTCATACAACTGCCGGAGCCGCACGCTCAAATCCGCGTCCGGCTCCGATTGCACGGTGCCATTGGCCACATGGGTCAGCCGCGTCCCCTCGACATCGATAATCCCCCAGCCGGTTTTCCGAAGTCCGGGATCAAGGCCGAGGATACGGCGGCGATTGCTCATGCTGGCTTCTGTCCCCTACTGTTATTCAAGTTCGGAATATTGCCTAATGCAGCTTCCCGACAACCCAATTTTTCGTGTCATCCCCGCGAAAGCGGGAATGACAGTCAGTATGGGAGTAACAGGCAATTACCCAAGCTTGGCCAAGATGTCGTCCGGCACATCGTAATTGCCGAACACGTTCTGGACGTCGTCGCTATCGTCGAGGGCATCGAGCAGCTTCATCAGCGACTTCGCCTGATCCTCATCGACCGTGATCAGGGTCTGCGGCTTCCAGATGATCTTGACCGACGTCGCCTGACCGAATTTGCCGACCAAGGCTTCGCGCACCAGATTGAGGTCTTCCATGCTGCAATAGATCACATGGGACTCTTCGTCCGACACCACGTCATTGGCACCGGCTTCAAGCGCCGCTTCGAACATAGCATCCGAGTTTGCGACCGCGAGCGGGAACAGGATTTCCCCCACATGGTCGAACTGATAGGACACCGAGCCCACTTCGCCCATATTGCCGCCGCTTTTCGAAAAGGCCGAGCGCACTTCGCCCGCCGTGCGGTTGCGATTGTCGGTCAGGCTGTCGACGATCAACGACACGCCGCCCGGACCAAAGCCCTCATAACGGACGCTTTCATAGTTCTCGCCTTCGCCGCCCATGGCCTTTTTAATGGCACGGTCGATATTGTCCTTGGGCATATTCTGGGCGCGGGCGTTGTCGACCGCCACCCGCAGCCGCGCGTTCGCGTTCGGGTCCGGCAACCCGGACTTCGCGGCCACCGTGACTTCGCGAGCAAGCTTCGCGAACAGCATGGAGCGCTTCTTATCCTGCGCCCCCTTGCGGTACATGATGTTTTTAAACTGGGAATGACCAGCCATGACCTCACTCCATTGATCTGAAATGATTAAGGATATGTTGGCGTTTTCTCTAGCCTATGCCGAGAAAGAATTCCAGTGTCGTCAAAATTCCGGAAACGTTGGATGGAGCCGCGCGCCAAGTCGCACCGGGTGAACCCGACGGGCGAGCCCAGTCGCATCATCGGTCTCGACAAACACTCCACAGAGCGTGCCCTCACCCATGGCCGGCGTAAAGCGCCCACTTGGGATCTTGCGGGTAAAGCGTTGCAAAGGCTCAGCCTTATCCATGCCGATCACGGAATTATAATCACCGCACATGCCGGCATCGGTCTGATAAGCCGTGCCACCCGGCAGAATCTGGGCGTCCGCCGTCGGCACATGGCTGTGCGTTCCGACCACAAGGGAGGCCCGGCCATCGCAAAAATGCCCCATGGCCATTTTTTCGCTGGTCGCCTCACCATGCACATCCACCATGAGGAAATTGACCGAGGCCCCAAGCCCGAGCTTGCTCAGAACCCCTTCGACTGCGGCAAAGGGATCATCCAGCGGGTCCATGAAAATCCGCCCCATGACATTGATCACGACAATGCGCCGTCCCTGCCGGTCTTCATAGACCCCGACACCCCGGCCCGGCGTGCCGACTGGAAAATTGAGCGGGCGCAACAGACGGTCATCGACATTCATGGCCGGAATGATCTCGCGCTGGTCCCAGGCATGGTTGCCGCTGGTGATCACATCAACCCCGGCGGCGAACAGTTCCTCAGCGGTTTTCGTGGTGAGCCCGAAGCCCGAGGCGGCGTTTTCGCCGTTTGCGACCACGAAATCGATCCCGAGCCGGGCCCGCAGATCCGGCAGATGGTCCTGAACCGCAGACCGTCCCGACCGGCCGACCACATCCCCGAGAAACAGAACCTTCACGCCACGTCCTTTCCGCGCCAATACATCGCCTTGTCGGTGACCACGCCATCAAGATGAGCGTCTTCCTCCGTAACCGGCACCTGGCTCACATGCTGCTCGTCATAGGCAAAGCCATAGGCGCGGATCCGCGCCCCGCCATCGCCGCGCAACTGCACAAGCGTGCGGTCGTAATATCCGCCGCCATAGCCAAGCCGCATACAAAGATCGTCAAAGGCAAGCAAAGGCGTCACGATCACGTCGGGCCGCACCACGGCAGCGCCATCGGGCGGCACCCTGACGCCATGATGGCCCTCCACAAGGGATTCGCCAGGCACCCAGGCCCGGAATTCAAGCGGCGCATCGCGAGCTGTCACCACCGGCAGGGCAAGGCTGAACCCTTCGATCTCCAACAGATCAATCAGGGGAAACGTGCTGAGCTCATCGCCAAGCGGCCAATAAACGGCAACGCAGGCCCCGGACAGAACCTCCGCCGCCCCCAACGCGAACAGCATATGTCGCGCCGCCTCATCGGCTGCGTTGTCTTTCCGACTCAAGGCTACACGCCGCGCTTTCATGTCACTGCGCAGGCGCGCCTTTGTCTCTGCTGTCACGGGATCTCTCGGGAAGCTTGTGAGCCCCCGCCACGGCGGGGATCACACTGAATAAAAATGGTGAGTGGCGGGACCACCATGGGCCGTTGAGTCTTGTCATCCTCTGGCGCCAAAGTGCCAGGTGGGAGCCATATGTCCGGAACCAGGGTTCCAGCCAGGGACAGCCCCCGGATCGAGATGATTATCGCCCCAGGGATTGATCGTGCTCTGACGCGCCGGGCAGTACCCGCCGTCTCTATACTTAGGGCTTCTCAAGCCGCGCTGCAATATCCTCAATTTCAGCCGCAGCCGCCGCGAGCCGTTCTGCAAGGTTCGCAACCTGTCCGTTACGCTCCCCGGACCCGGCCGGAATGCGGTCCCGGGCCTCCATCAATTCGTCGGCAATGACCAGCGCAGCCATCAGGAAAAGACGGGAATCTCCAACGTTTCCAAGGGACTGCTGAAGACCTTCGACCTTTTGATCGATATAGAGCGCAAGCTTCTCCAGCCGGGCTTCTTCCCCGTCCTTGCAGGCGAGTTGATAGCGCTGATTAAATATTGTGACGGTTACCTGCCCCATCGATTGTCCTTAGTCTCCGCCAGGAATGAGGGCACGCAGGCGCTCAATAGCCACGTCAAGCCGTTGTCCGAGGTCGTGACGCTGCCGCTCAAGCTCGGCATGTTCGGCCAGAAGCCGGGCATGGTCCCGCTGAAGCTTGTCATAATCCCGCTGAAGCGCGACCAGCCGAGCCCCATCCTCATGACCGGCGCTCTCATGGTCAGAAACCGGCAGTCCCCGGCCCATGGTCGCAAGCCAGGACAGACGCTTCACCGCCCCTTCGAGACGCACAAGATGTTCGGCGACCGATTCGGGCTCACCGCCCGGATGGCTGGACCCTGACGCAGCCTTGGCTGGCATCCCGCTCCCCTTCACAGTTCCTCGCCCCCTAAAAAATCACGCAACCACAAGGCCGTCACGCCTGATCTTCCGCCAAGACTAAACGGATAAACCCCCTGAAATCCACCCCTTTTCTATCTTTTTGCATAGAGCCTCCGCAGTTAAGCTCCGGTTCCGGCCGACTAAGGGGAAAAAGGTTGACGAAAGTTCAGTCAATGGCCATTGTGACGCCCGGATTTTAAGGCCAAAACGGCCCTCCGGGCCCCCGCCGATCTGACAGCTTCGGATCGGTCGCGTGCCCCCCGTCCGGCCCCCCAGGACCGGCAGCTGAGAACCGAGTGAAATGAGCATAGAAATTACGTCTCCTACCCAAACGCAGATGGCCAATGCTATCCGCGCGCTTTCCATGGACGCCGTCGAAGCCGCCAATTCCGGACATCCCGGCATGCCCATGGGCATGGCGGACGTGGCCACGGTGCTGTTCACCAAATTTCTGAAATATGACCCGAAGGCCCCGAAATGGCCGGATCGCGACCGCTTTGTGCTGTCGGCGGGTCATGGCTCCATGCTGATTTACGCGCTTCTCTATCTGACCGGCTACGACAGCCCGACCATTGGCGACATCAAGAATTTCCGCAAGCTCGGCAGCCCCTGCGCCGGCCATCCGGAAAATTTCCATCTTGAAGGCGTCGAGACCACCACCGGCCCGCTTGGCCAGGGTCTCGCCACCGCCGTGGGCATGGCCATGGCCGAACGCCATCTCGCCGCCCGCTTCGGCGACGATCTGGTCGATCACCACACATACGTGATCGTGGGCGACGGTTGCCTCATGGAAGGCATCAGCCACGAAGCCATCTCGCTTGCCGGACATCTTCAGCTCGGCCGCATGATTGTGCTGTGGGACGACAACGAAATTTCCATCGACGGGCCGACGAGCCTCTCGGTCTCCGACGACCAGAAAACCCGCTTCATCGCTCAAGGCTGGCATGTGCAATCGGTCGATGGCCATGACCCGAAAGCCGTCGAAGCCGCAATCGCCGCCGCCAAGATCGACCCGCGCCCAAGCATGATCGCCTGCCGCACAGTCATCGGCTACGGCGCGCCGACCAAGGGCGGGACATCGGGGGCTCATGGCTCGCCGCTCGGCAAGGACGAAATCGCCGCCACCCGCGCCGCTCTCGGCTGGCCTTATGAGCCGTTCGACATTCCGGCCGATATCCTGAACGCCTGGCGCAAAGCCGGAGAACGCGGAGCCCAGGCCCGCGCCGACTGGACCGCGCGCCATGCCGCCTCCGGCGACTCCGCGACCTTCGACAGCGCCATCTCGGGTACTCTCCCGGCCAATCTCGGCGCGGAAATCAACGCGCTCAAAGCCTCGATCAGCACGGCGGCAAAGCCTGTCGCCACCCGCAAGGCGTCGGAAATGGCCCTTGATGTCGTCAACCGCGTGGTTCCGATCACCATCGGCGGCTCGGCTGACCTCACCGGCTCGAACCTCACCAAGACCAAGGATCAGGCACCGATGACGGCGGCCGATTTCTCCGGCCGCTATGTCTATTACGGCGTCCGCGAATTCGGCATGAGCGCGGCCATGAACGGCCTCGCCCTCCATGGCGGCGTCATTCCTTACGGTGGCACCTTCCTGGTGTTCACCGACTATGCCCGTTCGGCCATCCGCCTGTCGGCGCTGATGAAACAGCGGGTCGTTTATGTCATGAGCCATGACTCGATCGGTCTCGGCGAAGACGGTCCGACCCATCAGCCGATCGAACATCTCGCAAGCCTGCGCGCCATGCCGAACCTTTATGTGTTCCGCCCGGCCGATGCGGTCGAGACGGCGGAAGCCTGGGAACTCGCGCTTGAAGCCACGGAAACGCCCTCGGTTCTGGCCCTCACCCGCCAGAACCTGCCGATCCTGCGCGACAATCATACGGACGAAAATCTGAGCGCCCGCGGCGGTTACGAACTCCGCGCCGCCTCGGCCCCGGCCCGTGTGACCCTGATGGCTACCGGCTCCGAAGTCGAAATCGCAGTCAAGGCCCGCGACCTTCTCGAAGCCGCAGGCATTCCAGCCCGCGTCGTCTCCATGCCCTGCATCGAGCTGTTCGACAAGCAGGATAAGGCCTACCGCGATCAGGTTCTCGGCCGCGGCACGCTGCGCGTCTCCATCGAAGCCGCCGCCACTTATGGCTGGGATCGCTATGTGGGCGAAGACGGCATGATGTTCGGCATCGACAGCTTCGGGGCCTCGGCTCCGATCCAAGACCTTTATCGCCACTTCGGCCTTGAGCCGCAGACGATTGTGGACGCCATTCGGAAACGCGTTTAAAACCGGCGTGAATTTCCGCTTTTGACCTTTTCTGTTCTGTTAAGGAGCGCAAGAATATGACCATTCGGGTTGCAATCAACGGGTTTGGCCGCATCGGCCGCAACGTGTTTCGCGCCATTGTCGAGTCCGGCCGGACCGACGTCGAAGTGGTGGCCATCAACGATCTGGCCTCGGCTGCGGACAATGCCCATCTGCTGAAATATGATTCCGTGCATGGCCGTTTTCCGGCCACCGTCACCGTCGAAGGCAATGACCTTGTGGTCAATGGCAAGAAAGTCGCCGTCACCGCCGAGCGTGACCCGGCCAATCTGCCGCACGCTGCCATGAACATCGACATCGCCTTTGAATGCACCGGCTTCTTCACCGACGCCGCGAAGGCCGGCGCGCATCTGACCGCTGGCGCGAAAAAGGTCCTGATCTCGGCTCCGGGCAAAGGCGAAGACATCACCGTCGTCTATGGCGTCAACCATCACCTCCTGAAGGCTGAGCACAAGATCGTCTCGAACGCCTCCTGCACCACCAACTGCCTGGCTCCGGTGGCCAAGGTGTTGTCGGATCTGGTCGGCATCGAACGCGGTTACATGACCACGATCCATGCTTACACCAACGATCAGCGCATTCTCGATCAGGTTCATTCGGACATGCGCCGCGCCCGCGCAGCGGCCCTCTCGATGATCCCGACCTCGACCGGTGCTGCAAAGGCCCTCGGCCTCGTGCTGCCGGAACTGAAGGGCAAGCTCGACGGTTCCTCGATCCGCGTGCCGACCCCGAACGTCTCGGTTGTCGACCTGAAGTTTGATGCCGGTCGCGACACCACGGTGGAAGAAATCAACGCGGCGCTCAAGGCAGCGGCTGCATCTGGGCCGCTTAAGGGCGTGCTTGATTATGTCACCGACGAGCTGGTCTCCATCGACTTCAACCACAGCCCGTTCTCGTCGAACTTCGACGCCACCCAGACCCAGGTCATCGACAAGCGTCTGGTGCGTATCCTCAGCTGGTACGACAACGAATGGGGCTTCTCGAACCGCATGTCCGACACCGCTGTCGCCATGTTCAACGCCAAGTGATTGAGGAGCGGGAGAGCATGACGACGCGCTTCAAGGGCATAGATGATCTTGACGTCACCGGCAAACGCGTGCTGGTGCGTGCCGACCTCAATGTCCCCATGAAGGATGGTCAGGTTACCGACGATACGCGCATCCGCGCCATCGTTCCGACCATCGAAGCCCTGCTGCAAAAAGGCGGCCGGGTCATCGTGCTCTCCCATTTCGACCGCCCGAAGGGCAAGGTCGTGCCCGAAATGTCCCTGAAGCCGCTGGCCGCTCCCTTGGCAGCCGCGCTCGGCCAGCCCGTGGCCTTCGCCGCTGACAGCATCGGCCCGGTGGCTGAAACCGCCGCCGCTGCCTTGAAGAACGGTGACGTCCTGCTGTTGGAAAATGTCCGCTTCCATGCGGGCGAGGAACAGAACGACCCGGCCTTCGCCGCAGCCCTTGCCAAATCCGGCGACGTCTTTGTCTCGGATGCCTTTTCCTGCGCCCATCGCGCCCATGCCTCGACCGAGGGTCTGGCCCATCTGCTGCCGTCCGCCGCTGGTGTCACCATGAAGGCCGAACTCGTGGCCCTTGAAGGTGCTTTGGGCAAGCCGGTGCGTCCTGTGGTCGCCGTCGTCGGCGGTGCCAAGGTGTCGTCCAAGCTCGATGTGCTGACCCATCTCGTTGAAAAGGTCGATCACCTGATCATCGGTGGCGGCATGGCCAACACCTTCCTTGCGGCGCAAGGCATCAAGGTTGGCAAATCCTTATGCGAACATGATCTGGCTGACACCGCCCGCGACATTCTGGCCCGCGCCAAGGCCGCAAACTGCACCGTGCATCTGCCGACCGACGTCGTGGTCGCCAAGGAATTCAAGGCCGGAGCCGCCGCCCGCGTGGTAGCCGTGGGTGACGTGGCCGACGATGACATGATCCTGGACGTTGGCCCGGCAAGCGTTGCTGCTCTCGGCGATGTGCTCAAATCCGCGAAAACCCTGATCTGGAACGGCCCCATGGGTGCCTTTGAAATCGAGCCCTTCGACAAGGGTACGGTCGCTTTGGCCCAAGCTGCGGCCAAACTCAGCCGCGCCGGATCGCTTCTGACCGTGGCCGGTGGCGGCGACACCGTGGCCGCCCTCAATCATGCAGGCGCGGCGCAGGATTTCAGCCACATCTCGACCGCTGGCGGCGCTTTCCTTGAATGGATGGAAGGCAAAGACCTGCCCGGCGTCACCGTGCTTGAACAGTGATCGTCATGACGGCCCACCCGCTTAAGGTCGTCATCGTCAGCACCCATCGTCATATGCTGGCCGCCGCCGACTATTCGGGGCTGCCGGATTTTTTTGTCATGACCGCGCCCGCCGCCGCCGGATATGCCGGGCCCGGTTATCTGAAGCTGCTGGCTGACCTCGCCCCCGAGCTTCCCGTCATCATCGACTGCGGCGACGATCCGGGCCTTGCGCTCCGGGCGCTTGAGCTTGGCTGGCGCTACCTCCGCCTCAGCGGGCCAACCCTTGAAACCGTAAAAAGCGCCGCCGCCACACTAAGCGCCGTGGTTTTCACCGACGCCGATCTCGGGGACCGCCTGACGCTCGCTCTGGATCGCGATCCCGAGCCCGCCCTCGGCCAGTTTCTCGCCGCCTGAGGCCGCTAAAATACCCGTAGGATTTGCTTATTTGGGGACCTTGCGCTACACAACTGTCAGAAATCAACAGACCCAACGGCAACCGTTTTACAGGGGACCGCACCGCATGAAACTCACGCGCAAAGTGAAAGAAATTCTGTCCTGGTACGAGAGCGACAATCCCGGCACCAAGGCCAATCTCGCCCGCATCATGATGACCGGCAAGCTCGCCGGGACCGGCAAAATGGTTATCCTGCCTGTGGATCAGGGCTTCGAGCATGGCCCCGCCCGCTCCTTCGCCCCGAATCCCGAAGCTTATGATCCCTGGTATCATCCGCAGCTTGCGATCGACGCTGGCCTCAACGCCTATGCGACCCCCCTTGGCATGATGGAAGCCGTGGCCGACCGCGTGGCCGGTCAAGTGCCGCTTATCCTCAAGATGAACTCCGCTAACTCGTTGTCGGGTCTGAGGGATCAGGCCATCACCGGCACCGTGCATGACGCCCTGAAGCTCGGCTGCTCGGCCATCGGCTTTACCATCTATCCGGGGTCCGACGACTGCTATAATATGATGGAAGAGTTCCGCGATCTGGCTGAAGAAGCCAAAGCGGTCGGTCTTGCAGTTGTGTTGTGGTCCTATCCGCGTGGCGGCGACATCACCAAAGACGGTGAAACCGCCATGGATGTTTGCGCTTATGCCGCTCATATGGCTGCCCTCATGGGCGCTCATGTCATCAAGGTGAAGCTCCCGAGCGACCATCTTGAGCAGGGTGAAGCCAAAAAGGTCTATGACAAGTACAAAATCGACCTGTCGACCCAGGCCACCCGTGTAGCTCACGTGATGCAGGCCGCGTTCAATGGCCGCCGCATCGTTGTGTTCTCGGGCGGCGCCACCAAGGGGGCGGACTCGGTTTATGATGATGCTCGCGCGATCCGCGATGGCGGCGGCAACGGCTCGATCATCGGCCGCAACACCTTCCAGCGTCCGCGCGACGAAGCGCTCAGCATGCTGAACAAGATTGTCGGCATCTATCAGGGCAAGGAATAAGGATTTCTTTCGTGTCGGATTGCAGACTTTACCTCATCACCCCGCCAGCCTTCGACCCGCGGGCCTTTGCCGAGCCGCTCAAGGCGGCCTTGGGCGCGGGAGATGTGGCTTCGCTGCAATTGCGGCTGAAAGACGCCTCTGCTGATGCCGTGCGCTGGGCCGCAGAAGTTCTGATGCCCATCACGCAGGCTCATGACGTCGCCTTTATCGTCAATGACCGCCCCGATCTCGCTCGCGAAGTCGGGGCGGATGGCGTCCATATCGGCCAGGAAGACGCGTGCTATGAAGAAGCTCGCAAGATTGTCGGCCCAAGCTCCATCGTCGGCGTCACCTGTCACAACTCCCGCCATCTGGCCATGGTGGCCGGAGAAAAAGGCGCGGATTACGTAGCGTTCGGCGCGTTTTTCCCGACCAACACCAAAATCGCCAAGGCCCATGCCACCCCGGACATCCTGAGCTGGTGGGCCGAGCTGTTTGAAATTCCCTGTGTCGCCATCGGCGGCATCCGCGCCGAGAACGCCAACCCGCTGGTGCAGGCTGGGGCCGATTTCATCGCTGTCAGCGCCGGGGTCTGGGACCATCCAGAAGGCCCGGCCACAGCCGTTCAGGCCTTCAACGCCCTCTTTCACGGGGTGCAGTAGACGCCCTCCGGCGCTTGATCCGCCTTCGCATTTGCCTTCCACGCGGTTAACTGCTAGTTTCCGCGCGAATTTACATTGTCAGTTTTTATATCCGGACATCTCACATGAAGATCAACGGCAACGCGATCCGTCCCGGCAACGTGATCGAACATCAGGGCGGCCTTTGGGTCGCGGTTCGCATCCAGCATACGCAGCCCGGCAAGGGCGGGGCTTATCTGCAGGTCGAACTCAAGAACCTGCGCGATAACCGCAAGCTCAACGAGCGCTTCCGCTCGTCCGAGACGGTCGAACGCGTGCGCCTTGACCAGAAAGACTATCAGTTCCTGTTCGAAACCGAAGGCATGTACACCTTCATGGACCAGGAAAGCTATGAGCAGATCAATATCAGTGGCGATTTCCTCGGCGATCAGGCCCTGTTCCTGCAGGACGGCATGAAGGTCGTGGTCGAATCCTATGAAGACGAGCCAATCGGCGTCCAGCTCCCCGAGAGCGTGATCCTTGAAGTGGTCGAGACCGAACCGGTGGTCAAGGGCCAGACGGCGTCCTCTTCCTACAAGCCCGCCAAAATGAGCAACGGCATCCGCGTCATGGTGCCACCCTTTATCAATTCCGGCGATGTCATCGTGGTGGCGACCGAAGATTCGTCCTACGTCAAACGTTCCGACGCCTGAGATCATTCATAATGGCGCTTCAGTCTGCAAATATCACAGTCATGGCCTCCGCCGCCCGCAAAGCGGGGCGTTTCCTCGCCCGCGATTTCGGCGAGGTCGAGCATCTGCAAATCTCCCGTAAAGGCCCGGCTGACTTCGTCTCTCTCGCCGACACCAAAGCCGAACAAACCATCGTCGCCGAATTGAAACGCGCCCGTCCCGGCTATGGCTTCCTGCTGGAAGAAGGCGGGGAACTTGCGGGCACGGACAGCGAGCATCGCTGGATCATCGACCCCCTGGACGGCACCACCAACTTCCTCCATGGCCTGCCGCATTTCGCGATTTCCATCGCCCTTGAGCGGGCCGGGCAGATTGTCGCCGGGATCGTCTATCAGCCGCTGACCGATGAATTGTTCTGGGCCGAACGCGGCCGTGGCGCTTATCTCAACAGCAAGCGCCTGCGCGTGTCCGGCCGCCGCGATCTGAACCAGTCGGTGATCGCCACCGGCATTCCGTTCCTTGGTCGCGGGGATCATAAGGCTTATCTCGGCGAACTCGAGGTGATCATGGCTGAAGTTGCGGGTATCCGCCGCTTTGGCGCCGCCTCGCTCGATCTGGCTTATCTGGCGGCCGGTCGCTTCGACGGCTTCTGGGAAAGCGGCCTCTCATCCTGGGACATTGCCGCCGGGATCCTGCTGGTTCAAGAAGCGGGCGGCAGCGTGACGGAATTCAACAATCAGGCAAACATGCTGGTCTCGGGCGAAGTCCTCGCCAGCAACAACCTGATCCATGGTCCGTTGATGCGTCTTTTGCGCAACGCCCGTCAGAATAACAAACCGTCCGTTTAACCCACGCCCAGCCATGGATGGACGGCCAAGTGCCGGATGGTTAATCTGTCCGGCAATCGATGCAGTCAACAGAGCAATGCCCGTGACGCGCTCCGCCGTCCTTCTCAGCCTACTTCCCGTCTTGATGCTCCCCGTCATTGCCCAGGCCGCTGACCGAGGGGTGACCATCAACCTGCAAGCCGTCGAAGAAATGGCCGGCCCCGAAGCTGCCGCCAAGGTCGATGCCGGAATGCATGCTGCCCCCCGGAGCGGCGGCAAAGACGACGCCAGCGACCCGCAGAACTCTGACAATCCCGCCCCCCAGGTCGGTACGGGCGACTTGCTGCAAATCCTTTACGCCCATGGCAATCTGATCATCTCTGAGGCCGCGAAGGATTCCCTTGATGACTGGGCCCTCGCGTCTCTCAGCGCGGATTCAAAGGTCGAGATCCTGAGCTACTCCGGCACCGCAGGCCCCGCCTGGGCAAAAACAGCGCCTGCAGCAGGCCCCCCGAACAACGAGCCAGCGCCCGGCATCGCCACCTATTCCTTGCATGAAGCGATCCGCACCGCCTTTAAACGGGCCCTCGTGGTGCGGGACATCCTGATCGCCCATGGCGTCGCCGAAAGCAATATCACGCTTCGGGCCATCGGCCCGACCGGGGATCAGGGCCCGGCCGAGCGCATCGATGTCGTCGCCCTCAAGGACGGCTGATTACCCTGTCATTGCGAGGCGCAGCCGAAGCAATCCAGCCTTCCCCGCTCGAAAATATCTGGATTGCTTCGGCTGCGCCTCGCAATGACGTTTTAGGCCATCATAGCGCCGTGACGGCTCCGAATTGCCGTTCGGCCAGACGGGCATAAAGGCCGCCCGCGCGACTCAATTGATCGTGAGTACCTTCGGCCACCACCTGACCTTCATCCATCACAATGATGCGATCGGCCTTGAGGACGGTCGCGAGACGATGGGCAATCACAAGCGTCGTCCGGCCCTCCATCAGATGTTCAAGCGCCCCCTGCACAAGGCCTTCATTTTCAGCGTCAAGCGCACTCGTGGCCTCGTCCAGCAGAAGAATCGGGGAATCCTTCAGGATGGCGCGGGCAATGGCAATGCGCTGGCGCTGACCGCCCGACAACCGGGTTCCGCGCTCCCCAAGGAAGCTGTTGCCGCCTTCGGGAAGGGCATGGATGAAATCCTCCGCCGCGGCCGCACGGGCTGCGGCCCAAACCTCGTCTTCGCTCGCCTCAGGGCGGCCGTAACGGATGTTATCGAAGGCCGAAGCCCCGAAGGTCACCGTATCCTGCGGCACGATGGCAATCTGACGCCGGAGCGCGATGGGATCAAGATCAGGCAAGGCCAGGCCATCGACCAGGACGCGCCCGCTTTGCGGATCATAAAACCGCAGCAACAACTGGAACACCGTTGACTTGCCTGCGCCCGAAGGCCCAACCAGCGCCACCGTCTCGCCCGGCTTCACCGTCAGGCTGAAATCCCTGAGCGCCGCGCCATCCGGACGACTCGGGTAATGGAAGGTCACATTCTCGATGGCGATGGCGCCTACGGAGGGAGCCGGCAACGACTTCGGTGCCGCCGGTGTCTTGATTGGCGATTCCGTGGCCAGAAGCTCGGCAATGCGGGCCGCGGCACCAGCCGCGCGTTGAAGTTCGCCGTAGACCTCGCTCAAGGCCCCGACTGCGCCGGCAACGATGATCGCATAGAACACAAAGGCCGCAAGCTCACCGCCCGAGGTCTTACCCGCGATGACATTGGTGGCGCCCTTCCACAACACGAAATCGATGGCCCCGAACACGAACAGAATCACCAGTGCCGTCAGCCAGGCCCGGGCCCGGATGCGTTCCCGCGCGGTGTTGAAGGCATCCTCGGCGATACGGGCGAAGACCTTGCGTTCGGTCTCCTCCTGCGCGAAGGCCTGCACGGTCTGAATGGCCGCAAGCTTTTCACTGGCTGCCGCCCCCACCGCCGCCACGCGATCCTGGCTGAGCCGCGACAACACCCGCACCTTGCGACCGAATAACACGATCGGCACCACAACAAGCGGGACACCCAGCAACACATAAGCCGTCAGCGTCGGGCTGGTGACGACCAGGAACACCAGCCCGCCGATCAGCATCAGCACATTGCGGAGCGCGATCGAGGCCGAGGACCCAACCACGGTTTCAATCAGCGCAGTGTCGGTGGTCAGCCGCGAGGTGATTTCGCCGGTCTTGGCGGTTTCGAAGAATTCCGGGCTCAGTTTGATCACATGGCCGTAAACGGCGGTGCGGATATCCGCCACCACCCGTTCGCCAAGCCAGGACACCAGATAAAACCGTCCGAAGGTGGCAAAGGCCAGCAACGTCACGATGCCAAGGAGGGCCAGAAAGTAAATATCGATAAATTCGCCGTTCGAGGACAGAAAGCCTTGATCAACAATGCGCCGGATGGCCTGACCGATCCCGAGCATGGCTCCGGCGGCAAAAACCAGCGACACCAGAGCCCCGGCCATCACGAGCTTGTGCGGCGCAATAAACGGCCACAGGAACTTGAGCCGCCCCAGATTGCGGTCCACTGGTTCCGTCTGGACCACAGCCCCGATTTCAGCTCGTCTTCTTGCCATTGGCAACCTTTCCGCCTCGTGAGAAAATAAGGGGGAGAATAACGTGTGGCGAGGTATATCAAGGCCAAGCCCATGCCTCAACCCGAATAGCCCGGCAACGGATAAAGAAACAGCGAAGAATCCGCTTTTGCCTCGCGCACAAGACTTGCGCTTTGCCTGCGGCTTCGGTATATGAGGGCCTCGCATTGGCTGGAGACGAGCTATGAAGCAAAATATTCACCCCGACTACCATCCCATCACCGTGGTGATGACGGACGGGACGGCTTACAAGTCACGGTCGACTTGGGGCAAGGATGGCGACACCATGAACCTGGAAATCGATTCCATGGTTCATCCGGCCTGGACTGGCGGCGGGCAGCGCATTCTGAGCGCCGACGGCCGTGTTGCCCAGTTCAACAAGCGCTTTGCGAGCTTCGGCCTCAAAAAGTAAGTTTGTCCAATTTCAAAAAAAGGCGTCATCCTCGGGTGACGCCTTTTTTTATGGCCGGATTGAGAATTTTCCTAGGAATCCAACCGCCGTAACAGATCATGTACGGGGTTGTCCTGCCCTATGCCGTCCATCAGGCGGTCTTCAAGACGGGCGACACGCTCATAGATCTGGCGGCTGGCCCCGAGCAGCTCGCGCAGGCGATCTGGCAAGGCTTCAGCCCCGGACATGGCCGGACCCAGGCAGATTTCCCGCCCGCCCAGCCTGCGCCCGGGCGACAGCCCCTCATCAGCGGTCATTTCACCCTGGGCCACCGCCCGATGCACCAGAAGCCAGGCCACCGCCTGCATCAGACGCGTCGTCACGCGCAGCGCTTCTCCGGTAAAGACCGTGCGGCCCGACTCGGCCAGCCTGTCCCGGTCCGCCACCCCATCATGCTCAAGATAACAGGCCGTCTGCTGCACCAGGATCATGGCCTCACCAAAAGCCCGCTCCAGAAAGGGAGCGTCCGGATGGCCCGTATGGGGGAGAGACTGTGTCATCCCGCAAGCCTAGCAGAATGAAGTTAACAAATCGTCCCGATAAAACGGCCCTTGAAAGCGTAAGATGGCATCTTATCTCATAAACACCGGATGCCTCCGAGAGGGTCCGGGATCGCAGGCCGGCCAATCATGCGCCGATCGTGCGAGGTTTGGATCGCTTACTTGAAGGATTGAACCATGCGTAGTTTTGACTTGTCCCCGTTGCTTCGGTCCACCGTTGGTTTTGACGAAATCAACCGTCTGTTCGAAACCGCCTTGCGCGGCGACAGCAGTGATACGACCTACCCGCCTTACAATATCGAAAAGGTGAGCGACGACACTTACCATGTGAGTATGGCGGCGGCTGGCTTCAGCCCCGATGAACTCGATATCACTCTGCAGGACGGTGTTTTGATCATCTCCGGCAAGGCCAAGACCGAGGCCGAGGACAAAGACCGGAATTATCTCTATCGCGGCATTGCCCGCCGCGCCTTTGAACGCCGCTTCCGTCTTGCCGACACCATCAAGGTGGTGAACGCAAGTTTTGAAAACGGCCTTCTCAACATCAATCTCAAGCGCGAAGTTCCTGAACATATGAAACCGCGCAAAATTGAAATTACCCCCGTGCACCAGGCGGAAACCCTGCCGAGCCAGGCTGCGTAAATTTCAATAACCGAATAGAAAACGGCGGCTCCCGTGGGCCGCCGTTTTCGTGTTTCGGATCGTGAGCCTGCCTTAGCCGCGACGGCGACGCACGAAACCGAGGCCGGTAAGACCAAGCCCGAGGAGCGAGAGCGCAGCCGGGGCCGGTACATCTTCCTGCGGGTTCGGACCCGAGTTCGGATCTTCAAAGCTGAAGGTGATGCTCTTCAGTTTCCAGTCGCTGCTGCCGCCGCCACTGTTCATACCGGCCAGGATCCAATAAAGATTGGTGGCCGAATAAGACGAGAAATTGGTGATCGGATCAGCCTTGCCGCCGTAAATCGTCGTGCTGTTGTTATTGATATTCACGGTCGCGGCGTCATTCTTGTCGTGATAGCCGAAATCGATGTTGAGAATTTGCACATTCAAGCCCGCGAAATCGAGCTTGAGGAATTCACGCACGCCATGGCCGTCCTCCATGACATTATCGACCGCATGATCATTGTCTGTGACATTCTTGATGACCGTCTTGTTGACCTTATCCTTGTCCTTGCAGCTCGACTTGCCGGACGGGCAAACCTTCTCGGTCGTCGTGTAGCTGTAGTTGGTCGAATTGCCGAGACCTTCGGAATACTGACCGATGCGCGAGGTGATGTTGGTCTCGCCATTGAGCGCGAGCGCACCCGCCGTCACGGTGACGCTGACGCCGCCACTTGTGAACACCATGTTGTTGCCCGACTTCAAACCACCATTGCCGGTGAAATTGATCGTCACCACACCAGCTGAAGCCTGAGCCGCCATAAGGCCCATCGTGACGCCGACGCAAGCCTCTACAACTTTACGTAGAATTGCCATGAGTATCTCCTGAATACTGAAATCTAAGTTGCCAGCTACAAAGCAATTTTCATGCCATATTATTTTTATCAGCAAATTCAATATATTGTCCAGACACTGAACAGTTAGCTACAGGGTCCCGTCAAGTGAACTGACAGGTCCTGCCCAACATGTCCCAAAACTGGAATCACAGTCTTTATCTTTAATTTTCAATATGTTGATTTAAATTAGCCTGCCGACAATTCAAAGTTGTACGCTGATGAAACCCGGAACTTCAACGCAGACGCATGGCGACGGCACCGCCACGGATGCCGTCTCAATATGACCTGAGCATTCAGGAGAGGGATGCAGGGCTTATCGCTTGAACAGCTCCTCGGCCACTCCGCGCAAACTCGATTTGGCTGCGAGCGCCGTCCGGGTCCGGTCCTGTTCCGCTTCGAGCAGGGTTATTCTGAACATAAGCTCCTCCCGCGACAGGCGATCGAGATCTTCCCGCGTCAGATCCAGCAAAGCGGGCGAGCGCACCCGCCGGTCTTCTTCATCTTCCAATGCCATCATCGTCCTCCCTCTTGTTCAAGGATGCTTGACCCTGCGGTCATCCAAGCCATGATAGCGGTGGAACAAGACGGAGTGAAGCACATGTCCCATCCCCTACCGAGCCATATGACCGCCATCACAGCCCGCGAATTCGGCGGGCCCGAGGTGCTTTGTCCGCAATCCCTCGCCGTGCCCAGCCCTGGCCCCGGCGAAGTGCTGATCCGCGTGGCCGCTGCGGGCCTCAACCGCCCGGACGTGGTGCAACGTGAAGGTCACTATCCACCGCCGCCCGGCGCACCCGATACGCTCGGACTGGAGATTGCGGGCGTCATTGTTGCCCTGGGGGACAGTGTCAGCGACATCGCCCTTGGCGACCAGGTCTGCGCGCTTGTGGCAGGTGGTGGCTATGCCGAATATTGCCTCGCCCCGGCGGCCCAGGTGTTGCCGGTGCCTGCGGGCTTTTCCATGGTCGAGGCCGCCGCCATTCCGGAGACCTTTTTCACCGTCTGGTCCAACCTGTTCGACCGCGCCAGGCTTCGCGCCGGAGAAACCCTTCTGGTCCATGGCGGCACATCGGGTATCGGCACCACCGCCATCACGCTGGCAAAAGCGCTTGGGGCATATGTTCTCACCACTGCGGGCTCAGACGAGAAATGCGCCGCCTGTCTCAAGCTCGGAGCTGACCTCGCCATCAATTATCGCAATCAGGATTTCGTCGAAGCCGTCAAGACCGCGACCCATGGCAAGGGCGTGGATGTCATTCTGGATATGGTCGGCGGTGATTATACCGATCGCAATCTGAAGTCGCTCGGGAACGACGGCCGGCTGGTACAGATCGCCTTTTTGCAAGGACCAAAAGTCGCAATCAATCTGCTGCCGGTCATGCTGAAGCGCCTGACCATCACCGGCTCTACCCTGCGCAACCGCGAGATCGCCTTCAAAGGCGCCATCGCCGCCGCCCTGCGCGAGCATGTCTGGCCGCTGTTCGAAGCCGGAAAATGCCGCCCGGTAATCGATTCAACATTTCCGCTTAAAGACGTGATCAACGCCCACCGCCGTCTTGATGAAGGTGCCCATATCGGCAAGATCGTCCTCACCCTCGAAAGCTGAGGAATATCACAAACAGGCATCCGCATGCGTCTGGTCCGCAGGAATAATCACACGCGGATGCCTCGATATGTATCTCAAGCTTGAAAAAGAGATTGATGAGAAAAATGGTGCCGCCCTTGCGATATCGTTCATTGAACTGCGAACGCCACCAATAAACCCACCCAAAGGCTCAGCCCGATACAAACAGATAGGCAGACACGCCGACAAAATCTTCCAACTCGGCGGAAGCAAAGGCTTCAACTATAAAGCGACATTTCTTAAGTTTATCCCATATGTGAACGATGAAGATGTGGACCTCACCGGTCATGCCTATCAGCGGGCCTTGCTATTGCCAAAAAAAGACGACGACTACCGTGATGAGCTGGTCCCCGACATCACTTGCAAGCTGCTTTTCTACAGTGACAAGGAAGAAAATCAGTCTTCAGACACAGCGTTAATACAGCGAAATTGTGCGGAATCCTTTATCGGCACTTTCCAATACACAACGTTTCGTTTCCCCACAGACTCTCTCGAAACACAGACCCGCGTTGAAATATGCCATTTATTGTGCGACGCGCGTGCGGGAAGGAACAAAGAAAATTTAGTCCTGTGCAACATCTTTGCGATGCGTTGGGCACTCTGCGACAAGATCATCGACAGCAACAGGGAGAAACTCCCTCCCGAGCTGATCAAGCACTTGCAGGATGATGTCATCGACATGCTACCCACCGACATGTTGCCAAAACTCGGCAAGATCATGACCTTGCTTGCAGAGAAATCAGGCAATTATGACAAGCACCTAAACCATCTCGACAAAGCCAAAGTCAATCTCCAATGGTGGCCCGCAGCTACAGCCTACGGCTCGGCCCTCATAGCCATGCCCGATATGGGACTTGAGGATTTCATACCTTACGTCAACCAATTGATGCTGGATGCCAGAGAAAAATATAATGCCTACTTCGCGATGCTATTGCGACATATCCACAGCGACATCCGCGCCAAACAGCCGACGCCGAAATTCGCAGAAGAGCAGAATAAAATTCTGACGGAATTCCGCGCCGCAACGGATGAGAAAGAATATGATCTAGTCTTCGATCTGATCGACTTGGACATAAAAGCAGAATCAGAAAAACTTGCTCTCCAGGCTAAAATCGCCAGAGCCAATATGGAAGAACTTCTCGCAAGTTATAAAGCCCCGCACACCAATAAGAAGCAAACGTCTCGGCCAAAGAAGGGCGAGAATAAATCCAAGAAATCAACCCCGATTAAGACCGGCAAGCAGGAAGTTTTTGACAAGATCAAGCCCGTGCTAAGTAACGAACCGGCACAGAGCGGATTGGAAGATTTTCTCAAATTCATGCGCCTCGATTGCCAGGATCTCCAAAAACAGATCACAAGCCTGCTCGAGGACGAGAAAGACTCAGCATTGTCTGAAGCCAAAAGCAGTCTTCTCATTCTGATCGACGAGACGCTCAAGAACCTTGAGAGCGCACTTCAGAGCAAAAAATTTACCGAAAAGGACGCTGACACCGTTGTGAAAGCCTGCCAAAAGGCCCAAACCACATTACGGAATGTCATCAAAGAAAATCAAACAACCGAAGCTTTCGACAAGGCACTGAAGAAAGCCGTGACCGACGAAACCATCACCCTCAATCGTCGCGCGGGTGGAGAAATCACAAGCCAGCATGGAAATCCGCCCTGGCATGATATCTGGGCTCGCTATCATGACAAACCCATCGACAGTGCATATGAGATTATTATCGGAACCAAAACCCGTTATCTCTGCGAAAATGAATGCATTGCCTATTATGTTACGACATCAAGTCGGTCCGGCTATGATTTCGATATTTCCGCACATTACTGGGTGCGGCTGGAAGGGCGCACAAGCGATCCAATCGACGAAGATGGTTTTATGAACAGGGCGGATTGGTATGACACCTATATCCCCTGTTTCGTGCTCCATGTTCCGAAGGTCTGAAAACGCAAATGGCGCCCCCGGTAGGAGCGCCATTTTCTGAATATGACAGTGCTGTTATGCAGCGCGGATCTGGGCCAGGAAAGAATCCACCTGGGCCCGCAGGCTGTCGGTCTGTTGCGCCACCTCACGGGCCGAGGTCAGCACTTCGTTGGCCGCGCGGCCAGTGCTTTCGGCGCCGTCATTCACGGTGACGATGTTCGAGGTCACTTCCTGCGTGCCCGAGGACACTTCGGCCACATTGCGGGCGATTTCATGGGTTGAGCTATCCTGCTGCTCAACCGCCGCCGCGATGGTCACCGCTGTTTCATCGATGCGCTTGATGACGTCGGCAATGACACGAATGGCATTGACGGCGGCTTCGGTCGCGACCTGCATGCCACTTACCTGCGCAGTGATTTCCTCGGTCGCGGTCGCGGTCTGGCTGGCCAGATTTTTAACCTCGGAGGCGACCACGGCGAAGCCCTTGCCGGCTTCACCTGCACGCGCGGCTTCGATAGTGGCGTTCAGGGCAAGAAGGTTGGTCTGGCTCGCGATGTCGCTGATCAGATTGACGACGTCGCCAATCTTGTTCGCGGCGGCGACCAGTCCCTGGATCTCGTCGGTTGCCCGGCTCGTCTCCGACACCGCATTGCGGGCGAAGCTTGTGGACTGGCCAACCTGATTGGAGATTTCCTTGACGGACGCTGACAGTTCTTCGGCTGCACTCGCCACCATCTGGATGTTGGAGCTGGCCTGTTCCGACGCTTTCGCAACCACCGACGACTGACGGCTGGTTTCATCAGCGACCGACGACATGCCCTGCGCCGCTTTTTCCATCTGATCGGCAGAGGCCGAGAGCGACCCCACAAGCTGCATCACCGACTGTTCAAAACGATCGGCAAGGCCGAGCATTTCCTCGCGGCGTTTCAGACGATCCTGCTCCTCACGATCCTGCTCGCGACGGCGCTGTTCTTCTTCCTGAACGCGATGACGCTCGGCTTCCTCTTCCTTGGCCCGACGTGCGGCTTCTTCGGTGTGCTTATGCTCGGCTTCAAGACGCTGACGCTCGATGGCGTTGTTCTTGAACACTTCAACCGCAGCCGCCATACCGCCGATTTCATCTTCACGATCGGTGCCGGCCACTTCAACCTGAAGATTGCCCGCAGCAAGTTCGCTCATCACATCGCCAAGGCGACGCAGCGGACGAATGATGCGTCCGGCCACCAGCCAGAATGAGGCCGCACCGATGGCCACCGCCAACATCAGCATAATCGATTCGAACATCACCGCGCGTGTGGCCTCCGAAGAATGCTGATCGGCGATCGTCTGCATTTCTTCAACCGCGAGCTGGCTCAGCTTGGTGATCGTGGCACCGGCCTTGGCCGAGCGATCAATCCATTCAAGTGCGGTCAACGGATAGGGTTCCTGCACCTGCGCGGCAGCATAGACATCTTCGCGGGTCTGCTGGAAAGCCCCGAAAAATTCCTTTTGCACGGCGACCACGGCGGGCTTCATCTCGGCCGATACCAGGGACGAATTGGTCAGGTTTTGCACACTGTCCCAGGACGTCTCAAGCGAGCCGCGATAATTTGCGAGAACTTCAAGCATCAAAGGAGAAATCGGTTCACCCGAAGCCATGGTGCCGCCGATAACCGATGCTTCCTGATCGGCGCTTTCCATCATCAGCGCCAGTGCCTGGTTGAGCTGCTGATAGGCGATAATCTGCGGATCATTATTGCCCGATTCATATTCCGTGCTGATGCGGGCTTTTTGCAGAGATTTAATCAGATCCGTCACCGCGCGGGTATATTTGCGGTCAACACGGCCCTGACGTTCTTCCTTAGGCAGAGCGAAATTCTTGTCCACCTCGTCACGAAGAAGCTCAAGCGCCTTGTGTTTCTCCTCGATTGCCTTGATAAGCTCGGCCTTTCCCGCGAAATCGGGACGCTGCTTCAAGCTCGTCATGCCGTCGAGAAAGGCCTTCTCACCCGCGGCCCGGGCGGTATCGATACGGCTGCGGAACTCGGCGCTGCCGGGTTCCGGGAAATTCAGCGCCGTATTCATGATACCGCGCGCAAATGACCAGTTGCGGGACGCGCTGATGAAAGATTCTGAAATCTTGCTGTCTGCTACGACCAGCTCAGCCACCCTGCGATCCTTGAGTGCTCTGACAGCCGACATCGAGCTATAAGCGATGACTGCAAGAATCAGAATACCGACAATCGCGAATAATGAATTGCGGATCGTCAAGATCCGCGCCAGGCGAAACCCTGTCTCTACATTACTCATGCGCATATTATACACCCCTCGTGATACTCTGCTCTTTGAACCACTATGATCACATCGGATATCACAGGGTTCTTAAATGAACCTTAAAAGCTGAGCGGAATTATCCCGCCAAACCTTCCATTCAAAATAGATCTTCAACCGGATCGCATACGCCAGGCCGTCACGACATCGGCCACATGTGCCGTTCCCGCCGCAGCCTGCTGCCAATGATCGCTGAACCGCGGGCTTTCGCTCGATGGCCGCTGATCTTCCGGCAATTCATCCAGAAGCGCCCGCACCGGCGCCTTGACGCCTTCGCCGACGATCAACACTTCCCGGTTCTGCAGTGATGGCAACGCCGCGAGAAATCCCTTGGCCCCTTCGGGCAGAACATGTTCAACAAACGCCTGATCGCGTTCATTGTTCATGCGCATGGCGATGATGGTGCCGCATTGCGACAGGGCCGATTCGGACAGTTCAGCCGGGCGCTGCGAAATGAGCCCGAGCGACACCCCGTATTTGCGGCCTTCCTTGGCGATGCGTTCGATCCCGAGCCTTGCGGCGCTGTTGCCGATGCCGTCTTTCGCCGACACATAGCGATGCGCTTCCTCGCATACGAGCAAAATCGGGCGGGCATTGCGGCCCCGACTCCAGAGCGCGAAATCGAACACCACGCGACAGAGCACGCCGACCACCACATCGACGATATCGCTTGGCACGCCCGACAGATCGATGATGGAAATCGGCCGATCATTGCCCGGAAAACGTAGCAGACGCGACAGAATCTCCGCCAGATTATCGTTCAGCAACAGGCCCGAGAACATGAACCCGTAGCGCTGATCCTTGCGCAATTCCTCGATCTTGGTTTTGAGCCTGAGATAGGGAATGACCTTCTCCGGCTTGTCGAGACGGCCCATCTCATTGTCGATACTCTGCACGAGATCGGAAATCTTGTAGGGCACCGGCGTATCCACCGTGACCCGGGCCAGCGACCGGTTGCGCGTGTCCTTGGTGCGCGCCTGCAACAGGCAGCGTTTCAGAATATCAATCTCGAGATCGCGATCGCTGTTGCGGCGGCCGACGAACACTTCCACATGTTCGTCAAACGTCATGAGCCAATAGGGCAGCTCCAGATTTTCAGTGGTGAAGGTTTCTGAAATTCCGGCAAAGGCGCGGCCATATTCGCCATGGGGGTCAAGCACCAGCACGTGACCGTTCGGTAGCTGTTCGACCAGACGATGCAGCAACAGGGACACCGCGCAGGACTTGCCGGTGCCGGTGCTGCCAAGCACGGCGAAATGCTTGCCGAGCAAATGGTCGGTCAACAGAATGGCCGAGGTTTTGTAATGTGGGTAGACCGTGCCGATCTTGAGCAGATCCGCACCCTCGGCGGAAAAGATCTCCTCCATCTCCGGCTTGGTGACCATCAGCACCTTCTGGCCCGGAATGGGAAAATCGGCGACGCCGCGACGAAAGCTCGACAAGCGACTGCCGTCTTCCGTAAACACCTGATGGCCCATGAAATCAAGATCCACATAGACCCTGTGGCTGTCGAAGATGCTGCCCGCGGTGGTCGCCTCGTAATTTTCGCTTGCCCGCACCTCGCGCACCGTCGCAAAGATATAGCCATGCTGCACCCCGATCTTGACGATCGACCCGATCTGGCCCGAAGGCATGAACGCCGCCTCGGCGTCAATCAGCGGCCGGTTCATGAGCTCGGGATCGCAGACCGCCACGACGCCACTGCCGGTCACCTGAATAACGGTGCCGATCAAGCCTTGTTCCGGAGCCGTAAGATGGGCTGGCGGGGTCCAGGGTTCGTTCAAAAGAAGCCTCACAAGATCTAAACAACAGGATCAAGGGGCCGAGTGTGACGGCTAGATAGTTAAAATTTGATAACGTTGCGCAACAAGTTATTTTCCTTGCTTTTGTTCTTTTTTTGTTCTATAAACCACAGTCCCCGCAAGACAGATAAAGGATCGCCCAATGACCAAGGCCGACAGAATCATCTTTTATCATTCGCCCCATACCCGGTCAGGCGGTGTCCGTGTCCTGTTTGAGGAACTCGGCCTGCCCTATGACCTTGAGCCCATCAATATGAAGGCCGGGGAGCAACGGCAGCCCGCCTATCTCGCCATCAACCCCATGGGCAAGGTGCCCGCCATACGTCATGGCGATGCACTGGTGACCGAACAGGTAGCCATCATGCTCTATCTCGCAGACCTGTTCTCTGAGGCGGGGCTGGCTCCGGCGTTCGACGATCCACTGCGCGGGCCCTATTTGCGCTGGTTCGCCTTTTACGCCGGCTGTTTCGAGCCCGCGCTCATCGACCGCGCCATGAAACGGGAAGATGCGCCAAAATCCATGAGCCCCTATGGCGATTTCGACACTGTGTTGAATACCTTAACCGGGCAGCTGGCCAAGGGACCTTTCTTCCTTGGCGAGCGTTATACGGCGCTTGATGTGTTGTGGGGGACGGCGCTCACCTGGACCACCGGCTTCAAGCTCATCCCCGAGCTGCCCGAGATCATGAGTTACCTCAGCCGGGTCAGCGCGCGCCCCGCATTCGCCCGCGCCATGGCCGCTGACAGCCTGCTCGCTGCCGAGCATGAAGCCGCCGCTGAGAAAGCAACAGCCTGACTGCCAAGAAGAGTTGACAGCCTGCCCTCGCCTGACTATCTTCCGCGAGACTTTTTCGGGAGCGCCCTTCGGAGCATCACTGGTTGTTGGCGCCTGAACTCTTTGGATTAAAAGCGGAACCGCGTCATGAAAATCGTGAATTCACTGAAGACCCTGAAGACCCGGCATCGTGATTGCCGCGTGATCCGTCGCAAGGGCCGCACCTACATCATCAACAAGACCAACCGCCGCTTTAAAGCCCGTCAAGGCTAATAGCTGTCGGGTCTCAAGGTCTTGAGACTTCTGGAAACCGCGCCCCCTGTGGCGCGGTTTCTGCGTTTGGTGCGACCTTTCGTGGGCTTATGCAGCGTCGGCAGCCGCAGCATGGATTGCCGGGTCAAGCCCGGCAATGACAGTATAAAAATCGTTTCCATGTCATTGCCGGGCTTGACCCGGCAATCCATGGTTCAACCGGCAGAATCGGCAACAGAGCATGACAAGCCCCCTCACCTATGACGCCGTCATCTTTGATCTTGGTGGCGTGCTGGTCGATTGGGACCCGCGCCATGTCTATCGCGATCTCTTTGAAGGCAACGACTGGGCCCTGGAGGCCTTTCTCAGCGAGGTTTGCAGCCCCGACTGGCACACCAAACTTGACGGCGGCATGAGCTTTGCCGAGGGCATGGCGGTGCTCACCGCCGAACACCCTCATTGCGCGGCTCTGATCGACGCCTACGACTGGGGCTGGCCGCAAATGTTCCGGGGCGAGATCGAGGGCGCGGTTGACGTCCTTGAAAGCCTGGCCGCACAAGGCATGCCGCTTTATGCGCTGAGCAATTTCCCGGCCGAGAAGTTTGACGCTTTCGTCGCAAGCTTCCCCTTCATGCGCCATTTCCGCGACGTCATCGTCTCCGGCCGCGAGGGCCTGACCAAGCCGGACCTCCGCATCTTCGAACTGGCGGTGAACCGATTCGGCGTCACCCCTCAGCGCACGCTTTATATTGACGACCGGGCTGAGAATGTGGCCGCCGCCGTTGCCATCGGCTTTCGCGGCCATCACTTCACCGGGCCCGAGGGGCTCGCCAAGCTTTTTTGATTATTGCACCTGATGCTTGCTGGCTACCCGGGCGATGCGCAGGACGTTGGTTTTGCCTGGGGTGCCAAAGGGCATGCCCGCCGTGATGACGATGCGTTCGCCGATCTCCAGAATATCGGTCTTGAGCCCGGCCTCGCAGGCTTTTTCAACCATGTCCTGAAACGAGGTGGCGTCTTCCGTCTGGACGCAATGGAGGCCCCAGACTAGGGCGAGGCGGCGCGCGGTCAGGATATTGGGCGTGAGCACCAGAAGCGGCTTTTTCGGCCGCTCGCGGGCTACCCGGATCGCCGTGGAGCCTGACGTCGTGTAGGTGACGATGGCCGCCGCATTGATGGTTTCCGCGACCTGACGGGCGGCGGCGCTGATGGCGTCGGCGGTGGTCGGCTCGGGGATGGCGAGATCGCGTTGCGAGGCGGCGAGATACATGGGGTCCGCCTCGACCCGGCTTGCGACCCGGCTCATGACCGAAACCGCCTCCACCGGATGGGCTCCAGCCGCCGATTCGCCCGACAGCATGACGGCATCCGCCCCGTCGAACACGGCGTTCGCCACGTCCGACACCTCGGCCCGGGTCGGCACCGGAGCTTCGATCATGGATTCAAGCATCTGTGTCGCCACCACCACCGGCTTGCCGAGGGTGCGGGCCTTGCGCACGATGCGCTTCTGGATTCCGGGCACCTCTTCAAGCGGCAGTTCAACCCCAAGATCGCCGCGCGCCACCATGACGCCGTCGGAGAGATCGAGAATTTCATCAAGGCAGGCAAGCGCCGCCGGTTTTTCAATCTTGGCGATGATCCCAGCCCGGCCATTGATGATGTCGCGCGCTTCCCGCACATCCTCCGGCCGCTGCACGAAGGACAGCGCCACCCAGTCGACCCCGAGATCAAGCACGAAGGTAAGGTCGCGGCGGTCTTTCTCAGTCAGCGCCGCCACGGGCAGCACGGCATGGGGCACATTGACGCCCTTCCGATTCGACAGCTTGCCGCCGACCATGACCTCGGTCTCGGCGAAATCGACGCCGCAGCGCACGACCTTCAGCCTGAGCTTGCCGTCATCGAGCAACAGGCTGGTGCCGGGCTCAAGCACGCTGAAAATCTCGGGGTGGGGCAGATTGACGCGGATTTCATCCCCCGCCTTGCTGTCGAGATCGAGCCGGAACACAGCCCCATCGGCCAGCATCACCGAACCCTTGGCAAAGGTGCCGATGCGCAGCTTCGGACCCTGCAAATCAGCCATAATGCCGATGGGCCAGCGGGCACTGCTTTCCACCTCGCGAATCGCATGATAGAGATGGGCCACGTCGTCATGGGAGCCATGGCTCATGTTGAGCCGGAAGACATCCGCCCCCGCCTCATGCAATGCGCGAATCATCGCGATCGAATTGCTTGAGGGACCTAAGGTGGCAATGATACGGGTATTCCGCTGACGGCGCATGGACTATGGCTTTCCGGATTGGACTATCTTTAAGAGACTGTTCGATTTCACGAATAGGTCAAATCAGTGCGAGACACGTTATCCCACCCGATCATGACAAACAATGACACAACCGAACTGTTGAACCCCGCCGGGTCCTACCCCCTCCTGCTCATCTGCGATCATGCGAGCCGGCATGTTCCGCCGGATCTCGGCAATCTCGGGCTGAGTGATGGCGAGCTTGATCGCCATATCGGCTGGGACATAGGTGCTGCCGCCCTCACCCGGCTGTTGTCCGCGCATTTTGACGCCCCGGCGGTGCTGGCGAGAACTTCGCGGCTGGTGATCGACGTCAACCGCGAGCTGACGTCGGACAGCCTGATTCCGGCCAACAGCGACGGCACCGACATTCCCGGCAACCGCGACTTAAGCCTTGCGGCGCGACGTGACCGCATCGACCGGTTCTATCATCCTTTTCATGCCGTGGTGGAGGCCCAGATCAAGGCCATGACCCTGACCAAGGCCGTGCCGCTGGTGATCGGTGTCCATAGCTTTACGCCGGTCATGAACGGCATCCGCCGCCCCTGGGTCGCCGGACTGTTGTGGAACCGCGACCCGCGGCTTGCGCAAGCCATGATCAGGGGCCTGCGCAAGCGCGGCCACATGACGGGTGACAACGAACCCTATTCGGGCCAGCATCTTTTTTACACCATGGACCGCCATGGCTCGGCCCATGGCCTGCCGCAGGCGACCCTTGAAATTCGCCAGGACCAGATCAGTACCGACGACGGCATCGCCCACTGGGCCGCCATCATCGCCGAGGTGATCAGCGAAATCGCCGGCGACCCGGCACTTGGTCACCGCAGCCATTATTAATCCCCTTTAAGGAGCCCTGCCATGATCGACCGTCACACCATGATGCATCTTGAAGCCGCCGCCTTTGAACGGCTGGTCATGCATCTCCGCAAACGCACCGACGTGCAGAACATCGACCTCATGGGCGAAGGCGGATTTTGCCGCAATTGCCTGGCCGACTGGCTGAAGGACGCGGCTGACGCCCATAACATTCCGCTGAGCAAGGACGAGGCTCGCGAAGTCATCTATGGCATGCCCTATGACGAATGGCGGGCGCAGCATCAGGCCGAAGCCACCCCGGAGCAGCTCGCCCGCATGCAGGACAGCGTGGCCAAGAACAAGGCCTGACCGAGACCCGTTGCCATGACTACCGGGGACGGTTATTGTGCCGCCCCTTGGATGAGTGACTTGTTGGAGACTGTGGCATGACGGATGTTGGTGGTATCGCGGGAGAAGCGCTTCGGAACTTCATCGAACGCATCGAGCGGCTTGAAGAAGAAAAGAAGGCACTGGCCGACGACATCAAAGACGTCTTCGCCGAATCAAAAGCCCACGGCTTCGACGTCAAGATCATGCGTCAGCTGATCCGTCTGCGCAAAATGGAAGACGATGCGCGGAAGGAGATGGACGCCCTTCTCGACGTCTATGCTCATGCCCTCGGCATGGAACGCGGCTAAGCTTTACGCTTACTGTCAGCCGGGGCGATCGTCGCGAGGCCGAGTTCCTCGGTCTTGCGATAGAGGGTTGAACGCCCAATGCCAAGGCGGCGGGCGATTTCTGACATATGGCCATTATATTTCTCAAGCGCCAGCTGGATGAGGTCGCGTTCCACCTCCGCAAGCGTGCGCAGATGGCCGTCCGCATCATAAATCGCAATGTCCTTCCCGAGCCCCGCCGGGACTGACTGCCCCGTCGGCAGCGCGCGCGGATAGCCGGTGAGCGGAGGGACCCGGCCCGGTCCGCCGCCATGAGCCGCGTTCAGGATCTGCGGGAAATCTTCCACATCTAGGGCATCGCCATCGGCCAGAATGACGGCGCGGAACACCGCGTTTTCAAGCTGCCGTACGTTGCCCGGCCAGTCATAGTGATACAACAAATCCATGGCGCGGTCGGTCAGAGGACGCTCCGGGCGGCCTTCCCCTTCGGAAAGATTGCGGCAGAAATGCTGCACCAGTAGCGGAATATCGTCGCGCCGCTCCCGCAGCGACGGCAGCCGGATCGGGAACACATTCAGGCGATAGAGCAGATCCTCCCGGAACATGCCGTCCTTCACACGTTCGATCAGGGTCTTGTTGGTGGCGGAAATCAGCCGGATATCGACTTTGATCGCCTTGCGGCCACCGACCGAGTCGACCTCGCCTTCCTGAATGGCGCGCAGCAGCTTGACCTGAATATCCATTGGCAGTTCCCCGATCTCATCGAGAAACAAGGTGCCGCCCGTGGCTTCGACAAATTTGCCGTCATGGCGTTCGGTGGCGCCGGTGAAGGCGCCTTTTTCATGGCCGAACAGAATGCTTTCCACGAGATTTTCCGGGATCGCCCCGCAGTTCACGGTAACGAAGGATTTGTCAGCCCGGTCGCTCACGCCCTGAATGGCGCGGGCGAAGATTTCCTTGCCGACGCCGCTTTCGCCTTCGATCAAGATTGGAATGTTGGAGGCCGCCCCTTTGCAGGCAAGCTCGATAGCCTGCCGCATGGCCGGGCTGCGGCCGATCAGGGATTCGAAAGTCATCGGCCCCTTATAACCGCGCTTGTTGCGTGTGATTTCGCCGGTCAGCACATTGACCTTAAGCGCGCTTTCCACCGCCCGCCGCAATTTGTCCGGCGACGCCGGTTTGGTGAGAAAATCCGTGGCCCCGGCACGCATCACATGCACCACCGTTTCGACCGAATTCTCCGCCGTCAGCACAATCACCGGCAGGCTTGGGTTCTGGGGACGGATATCGCGCAAGACTTCGAGGCCGGTCATGCCGGGCATCACAAGGTCAAGCAGCACAAGATCAATGTCCCCGCCGTCTGCCGCCCGCAACTGCCCGAGCGCATCGCCGCCGGACGACGCCACACGCACTTCATAGCCTTCGGCCCGCATGGCCGCTGCATAGATTTTGCGTTGCAGTTCCTCGTCATCAACAATCAGAATCACTTTGGTCATGCCGTGGTCCTCATGATGCCAGGAGAGACTGATCCCGGAGGCTGCGCTGATGTATCAATACGAGACAGACCGTTAATAAGCGTTTAAGTAACGCCGTCATTTGTAATATTTTGAGACAAACGCACAGCCAAGTCCGATTAACAGCAAATAACTGGCACCGTCTTATGCCGTCTGACGCGCGGCCTTGCCCCTTGGTGACGCTGCCGATTAGACTGATTGAAATCTGAACGACCTCTCGCCAAGGATGAGACCATGACCGCCACCGCTCCAAGCCTGCCGACCTGGGATCTTTCGGACCTTTATCCCGGCCCGGATTCGCCTGAGCTTGCGGCCGACCTCGCCACCTCCGAGACAGAAGCTCAGGACTTCGCCGCCCGTTATGCCGGCAAGCTTGCGACCCTGTCCGGTGATGAACTGGCGGCGGCGGTGGCCACATTCGAACGCATTCAGGAACGTTTCGGGCGGCTTTTGAGCTATGCCGGGTTGCTGCGGGCGGGTGATCTTCTGGATGCGGACATTGGCCGCTTTGCCCAGTCGGTGCAGGAGAAAATCTCCGACATCTCCCGGGTACTGATTTTCTTCAGCCTGGAGCTGAATAATCTGGAGGACGGCGCTTTTGAGGCCGCTCTGGCCCAGTCGGCGGCGCTTGCCCATTATGGCCCGTGGCTTTTGGAGGTGCGGAAATACAAGCCCCATCAGCTGGCAGCGGAGCTTGAGGGAATCCTTCATGACAAGCAGGTGACTGGGGCGTCATCCTGGGTCCGGCTTTATGACGAGACCCTGGCCACGCTGAGCTTCACGATCCCCGATCCAGCGAGCGGGACCAGTGAGACTCTGACCATGGAAGAGGCGCTCGATCGCCTGTTCGCGCCGGAGGAGGCCCGGCGCAAGGCGGCGGCCGAAGCGCTCAGCGCCACCTTCCGCGACAATATCCGGCTTTTTACCCTGGTCACCAACACGCTGGCCAAGGATAAGGAGATCGAGGACCGCTGGCGCAAGTTCCCGAGCCCCGAAGCCTCCCGTCATCTCGCCAATCAGGTCGAGCCTGAGGTGGTGGCAGCGCTGGTCGCTGCGGTGCGCGAGGCTTATCCGTCGCTGTCCCACCGCTTTTACCGGCTGAAGGCCAAATGGATGGGCAAGGACAAGCTTGACCATTGGGACCGCAATGCGCCGCTTGAAACCGGCGAAGACAGCGCGATTTCCTGGGATGAGGCCAAAGTCATCGTGCTTGATGCCTATCGCGCCTTTTCACCGGAACTCGCCGACGTCGGCCAAAGATTCTTCGACAAGCCATGGATCGATGTGCCGCCCCGCCCCGGCAAAGCCACCGGGGCCTTTGCCCATCCGACGGTGCCGGCCGTGCATCCTTATCTGCTGCTGAATTACATGGGCAAGACGCGGGATGTCATGACCCTTGCCCATGAGCTTGGCCATGGCGTGCATCAGGTGCTGGCTGCCGATCAGGGGCTGTTTCTATCGGACACGCCGCTTACCCTGGCCGAGACCGCTTCGGTCTTTGGCGAGATGCTCACCTTCAAGGCCATGCTGGCCGCCACCACCGACCGCGCCAAGCGCCGCCATCTGTTGATGTCCAAGGTTCAGGACATGCTCAACACCGTGGTGCGGCAGATCGCCTTTTATACCTTTGAGCAAAAGATCCATGCCGCCCGCGCGAACGGGGAGCTGACGGCGGAGGATATCGGCAAGATCTGGCTTGAGGTGCAGAGCGAAAGCCTCGGCGACGCCATCCGTCTCAATGACGGTTATGACGTTTACTGGTGCTACATCTCGCATTTCATTCATTCGCCCTTTTACGTCTATGCCTATGCCTTTGGCGATTGCCTGGTGAATTCGCTCTATGCGACCTATGAAGCCGAACCTGAAGGCTTTGCCGCCAAATATATGGAACTGCTCGCCGCCGGTGGATCGAAGGGACATAAGGAGCTTCTGGCCCCGTTCGGACTCGACGCCGCAGACCCTGCGTTCTGGCGGCGCGGCCTTGCAACGCTTGCAAGCTTTATTGACGAGCTTGAAGAGAACAGCTAGACCGTCACAGTCAGACGAAGTCTGGTTAAAAATCGGGAATAAGTCCGGACAACTGGCCGCTTGCCCGAGTAGAACAAACGTTTTAGCTTAGCGCAGACTCAGAACCAAAAAAGCAGGGAAAGGATCAATCATGACGAACCACGGCAGCATGGATATGCCAGCTCATCGCCACACTTATGCAGGCTTTGTAAAGCTGCTTACGATCGTATCGATTAGCGTTGCCGCGATTCTGGTCATTATGGCCATTACGCTGATTTAAAGCGCGCAGGAAGTAAGATGCGCCAGTCCGGACCCATCTTTTCCCGAAGAGGTGTGACGACATAACCTGAACGGGCTGGAATATGGATGGCGCAGTCGAACCCCCAAGCAAAACCCATCAGGGCGATACATAACCAGAAGGGGCAGTCGTCATGAAAATCGTGATCCCGGCGGAACGCCGCGCCAATGAGACGCGCGTTGCCGCCACACCCGACACCGTGAAAAAATTCAAAGCGCTTGGTTTCGATGTCGCCATCGAAAAAGGCGCTGGTGACAAAAGCCGTTATCCCGACCAGACCTATGCCGATGCCGGCGCCGAGATCATCGCTGATGCGAAGGATCTCTATGCCGCAGGCGATATCGTCCTCAAGGTGCAGCGTCCCTTGATTGCTGGTGAAGGGTCTGTGGATGAGCTTGCACTGATGAAGAAAGGCGCTGTTCTCGCCGCCATTCTCAATCCCTATCAGTCGAAAGACGCTGTGGCTGCCTATGCCGCCCAGGGCGTAACCGCCTTCGCCATGGAATTCATGCCGCGCATCACGCGGGCGCAGTCCATGGATGTCTTGAGTTCGCAATCGAACCTCGCCGGCTACCTTGCTGTGATCGAGGCTGCTTATGAATTCGACCGCGCCTTTCCGATGATGATGACCGCCGCAGGCACCATTGCCCCGGCCCGCGTCATGGTCATGGGCGCAGGCGTCGCCGGGTTGCAGGCCATCGCCACCGCTCGTCGTCTTGGTGCCATCGTGTCGGCCACCGACGTGCGTCTGGCCGCCAAGGAACAGGTCGAAAGCCTTGGCGCAAAATTCGTTGTTGTCGATCATGACGAGCTTAAAACAGCTGAAACCTCGGGCGGCTACGCCAAGGAAATGAGCGACGACTTCAAACAAAAACAGGCAGCCTTCATTGCCGAGACCCTGAAGAAGCAGGATATCGCCATCTGTACGGCGCTGATCCCCGGCCGCAGGGCGCCCACATTGATCACCGCCGACATGGTGCGTTCCATGAAGCCGGGCTCGCTCATCGTCGATCTGGCCGCCGAACAGGGTGGCAACTGCGAATTGACCCGCCCCGGTGAAGTTTATGAAGTCGATGGCGTCAAAATCATCGGCCACGCAAACTTCCCGAGCCGCCTCGCCACCGATGCGAGCGCGCTTTATGCGAAAAACCTGCTGAACTTCCTGACCGCCTTCACGGACAAGGACAGCAAAGAGCTCAAACTCAATTGGGACGATGAGATCATCAAGGGTACAGCGCTGACCCGGGATGGACAGATCATCCATCCGGCGCTGGCGCAAGGAGCCTAACCCATGGAAACCGCAATCGGCGTCAGCCCCTTCATCTCTCAGCTCTCCCTGTTCGTTCTGGCGATTTTCGTCGGATATTATGTGGTGTGGAGTGTGACCCCCGCCCTGCATACGCCGCTCATGGCGGTCACCAACGCGATTTCGAGCGTGATCATCGTCGGCGCCATTGTCGCCGTCGGACCGGAAGGCATGAGCCTCGCCAAGATTTTGGGCTTTGTCGCCATCATTCTCGCGTCGATCAATATCTTCGGCGGCTTCACCGTGACCCAGCGCATGCTGGCCATGTACAAGAAGAAAAAGAAGTAAGGGGGGATAGCTCACATGCAAGCGCTTGAACAAAATCTGACGGCCTTCGCCTATCTTGTGGCGGCGGTGCTTTTCATCCTGTCATTGCGCGGCCTCTCCTCGCCCGAGACGTCGCAGCGCGGCAATACCTACGGCATGATCGGGATGGCCATTGCCATCATCGCGACCGTGCTCACGCCGGACGTCGTGTCCTATGAGTGGATCATCGCCGGGATCGCCATCGGCGGCGTCATCGGCGTCGTCATTGCCAAAAAGATCGCCATGACCGCCATGCCGCAGCTTGTGGCGGCGTTCCACAGCCTGGTCGGTATGGCCGCCGTATTGGTGGCCGCAGCGGCCTTTGCCCATCCGGAAAGCTTCGGCATCAGCGATCCCGCCACCGGCGAAATCCATCTGGCGAGCCGAATCGAAATGGGGCTTGGGGTCGTCATCGGCGCCATCACCTTCTCGGGCTCGGTGGTTGCCTTCCTGAAGCTTCAGGGGCTGGTGTCAGGCCGCCCCTTGGTGTTTGCCGGGCAGCATTACCTCAACCTGCTGATCGGCCTCGTGATCTTTGGCCTGATCGGGTATTTCTGCGTCGATCAGTCGCCCCATGTGTTCTGGGCCATGACCGCGCTCGCGTTCCTGATCGGCTTCCTGTTGATCCTGCCGATCGGTGGTGCGGATATGCCGGTTGTGGTGTCCATGCTCAATTCCTATTCGGGCTGGGCGGCCGCGGGCATCGGCTTCACCTTGCAGAACAACGCCCTCATCGTTACCGGCGCGCTTGTCGGGTCGTCGGGCGCGATCCTCAGCTACATCATGTGCAAGGGCATGAACCGCTCCCTGTTCAACGTCATTCTCGGCGGCTTCGGCGGGGAAACCTCGGCCGCCGCAACGGGCGTCAAGGACGACCGCCCGGTCAAGCAGGGCTCGGCCGAAGACGCAGCCTTCATCCTGAAGAACGCCGGATCGGTCATCATCGTGCCAGGTTACGGCATGGCGGTGGCGCAGGCCCAGCATGCGCTTCGGGAAATGGCTGATGCCCTTAAGGAAAACGGCGTCAATCTGTCTTATGCCATTCATCCGGTGGCCGGACGCATGCCGGGGCATATGAACGTGCTGCTGGCTGAGGCGCAGGTGCCTTATGACGAAGTGTTCGAACTTGAAGACGTCAACAGCCAGTTCCAGACCGCCGACGTGGCCTTTGTCATCGGCGCGAACGACGTCACCAACCCGGCCGCCAAGACCGATCCCACAAGCCCGATCTATGGCATGCCGATTCTCGACGTCGAAAAAGCCAAGACGGTGCTGTTCGTCAAACGCGGCATGGCTGCGGGCTACGCCGGGGTGGAGAACGAATTGTTCTTCCGCGACAACACGATGATGCTGTTCGGAGACGCGAAGAAAGTCTGCGAGGAAATCGTCAGGGCGCTTTAAACAGAAACACAGCAAAAAGGGCGGCAGAGATGCCGCCCTTTTTTTGTGGCAAAGACTATAATCAGGCAGGATCAGAACCTGTCGCAGAGGTCGAGCCATGAAACTCTATAATGCTTTTCTGTCGCCCTTCGCCGGGCGTGTGCGCGCCGCCATCTATCACAAGGGGATCGAGGATCAGGTGACCTTCGTCCTGCCCCCGACGGCGCTCAATTCGCCGGAATGGAGAGCCATCAACCCTATCGGCAAAATCCCGGTGCTCATCACCGACGGCCTGACGCTGGCCGAGAGCGAGGTCATTCTTGAATATCTGGAGGAGCGCTTCCCGCAAAAGCCTCTTCTCCCCGCCGAAGCCGCTGACCGGGCGCTGGTGCGGACGCTCAATCGCATTTGCGATCTTTATATTTTCGAGCCCTTCCGCCCGCTGTTCCAGCAATTGGCGCTGAAGGAAAACAACACCGCCATCATCGAAATCGGCGTCTCCGAAGTGCTTGATGGCCTGCGCAAGCTTGAAGGGTTCCTGCCGGATAACGCCGGGCCCTATGCAATCGGAGAAAGCCCAAGCTTTGCCGACTGCGGCCTTGTCAGCACGCTGTTCTGCGTCGACCGCATCCTTCCGGCCTTTGATGTGGTGAATCCGATCAGCCGCTTCCCGAAACTCGCGCATTACTGGGAGACCGCGAACCAGGAACCCGTTGCCCAGAAAATTCTCAAGGAACATCAATCCGCGCTTGAACATTTTCATGTCACCGGGCAGTCATCATGATCCCTATGACTATGAATAACAGACTGCTTGTGCGGCCTTTTGCGCTGGCGGATCAGGCGGCGGCGACCGCGGCGCTCGTTACCTGTTTCCATGAGACGTTTGCCCCGCTTATCCCCGCTGAGGCACTTGCCGCCTTCACCCTTGAGCGCAGCCTGACCCGTTTTGGAGATCAGGCCGTGGGCTGCACCTGGCTTTTGGAGGAGAGCGGGCAAATTGTCGGGCTGACCCAGATCGAAGGTGACGAAATCAGCCTCATTTATATGCGGCAGAGCCATCTTGGCCACGGGCTTGGGCAGGGTCTGATCGCCCCCTTGCGCGCCGCTGCCAAGGAATCGGGGCATGATCGCCTGCGGCTCTGGTGCCTGACCAGCAATCTCCGCGCCCGCCGCTTCTATGACCGTCTGGGTACCCCCACAGGGCGGACAAAAGATATTTTCCTCAATAACCTGCCGCTGCCGCATCTGGAATACGAGATCGCGACAGAGGACGGCTGCCCGGCAAAGCGGGGCTGATCGGAGAAAGATCCCCATCCCTGAAACCGCAGAAAGCCGCCATTCAATAAAGAATGGCGGCTTTCCACGAAAATTTGGAAACGCGGTCAGGCAGTCTTAAACGACGCCGTCACGTTCCGCGCGCTTGCGGTCGAGTTTACGGGCGCGGCGCACTGCGGCAGCCTGCTCACGCGTCTTTTTTTCCGAGGGCTTCTCGAAAAAGCGACGCATCTTCATTTCCCGGTAAACCCCTTCACGCTGAAGTTTTTTCTTCAGCGCGCGCAACGCCTGATCGACGTTGTTATCGCGAACCAGCACTTGCATACGGATCTCGTCTCCCTGTCCCAATATTACATGGGCGTCAAAACCATTGGCTCTGCAGCTAAACCCTAGCCACATCGCTGCTTGGCCGCTTTGGTACCAGAAGCCGATAACGATGTGAAGCATAAACTCAAAGGAATGCTGCTTTTTGGCTCAACCCTTTACCCTGAGGGGCCTTTATATCATAATTCCCCCATGACCGTTCAGAACATCACCCTCATGGGGCATCCGGTTTTGATGACCCCGGCCGGGCGAGTCGTAGACCCGACCGCGCCCGAAGTCGCCGCCCTCGTCCGCGACATGGCAGACACCATGCAGGTCGCAGGTGGCATCGGCATTGCCGCGCCACAGATCGGCGTCGGCAAACGGGTGGTGATTTTCTATACCCCGCCCAATACAGCGGCCGGCGACAGCACCGACAGCAGCCTGCGGGAGGACCTGACCAAACGCCCGCTGACCGTGTTGATCAACCCTGAGGTCGAGATCCTGACCACCGAGCGGGTCACCGGCTGGGAAGGCTGCCTGTCGGTGCCCGGCATGCGGGGCATGGTGCCGCGCGCCCCGCGCATCCGCTATCGCGGCCAGGACCTAGAGGGCCGCCTGATCGAGCGTGAGGCCCATGGCTTTCATGCCGTGGTCGTGCAGCATGAATGCGACCATCTGGACGGCATCCTCTATCCCCAGCGCATGACTGACCTTGGAACGCTGCAATTCGTCGGCGCGGCCGAGGGCGGCTCCTATGCTCCGACCGGCAATCCCTCAGACCGTAATATCGAGATGTGCGCATGACCAGCAGCGGCAAAACCCCGGACGAAATGCGCCCCGACATTATCGAGGCCATGCTGACCCATGTGCCGTTCGACGGCTGGACCCCGATCGCCATCACCCGCGCGGCCGCCGATCTCAAGATCGACCGGGCCATGATCGGCCTCGCCTTCCCGGGCGGAGCCCTGGAGATGATCGGCTGGTTCTCGGCCGAAGCGGACCGCGTCATGAGCGAAAACCTGGCCGCCGAGCATATCGAGAGTCTGAAGATCCGCGAGCGCATCACCCTGGCCGTGCGGCGGCGAATCGAGCACAACACCCCTCAGCGCGAAGCAGCCCGGCGCGCGCTCACCCTGCTGGCGCTGCCGCAGAACGCTGCCCTTGGCGCGAAACTCGCCTGGAACACAGCGGACGCCATGTGGCGGGCGGCGGGCGATACTTCCACCGACTATAATTATTACAGCAAGCGCACGATTCTCGCCGGGGTGTTCAGCGCCACCCTGCTTTATTGGCTCAATGACGACAGCGACGGCGCCGCCGACACCTGGGCCTTCCTCGATCGCCGGATCGAAGGCGTGCTGGCATTTGAAAAAGCAAAGGCACGGCTGTCCCGCATCGGCGAATCAGGCAAGGACTTCGTGCGTGGGCTGGGGAAGCTCAGATACGGGGCATAATCATCCTGTCATCCCCGCGCAAGCGGGGATCCAGTCTTTGTCACCCGGGGTTTACCAAATTGAACCGCCGGTCTGGATTCCCGCTTGCGCGGGAATGACAGCAAAAACATGAAATATGAGATATGAACCCGTAACTAGCTGTCATTGCCGGGCTTGACCCGGCAATCCATGGTGCCACCTCAAAGGTGGATTGCCGGGTCAAGCCCGGCAATGACAGCTATTTAGATCCCAAACGGTGTTAGCCGTGTCACGTGGCCCATCTTGCGGCCGGGCCGGGGTTCGGCTTTGCCGTAGTTGTGGAAGCAGAGGCCGGGTTCCCCCAGAAACTCCGCCCAGCGGCCGATGTCATCGCCGAGCAGGTTTTTCATCACCGCTCGGCTGTGCGGACGCGGGTCGCCGAGGGGGAGGCCGCATATGGCGCGGATATGTTGTTCAAACTGGCCGACGGCGCAGGCGTCCATGGTCCAGTGACCGGAATTGTGAACGCGGGGGGCGAGTTCATTGACGATGATCCCGTCGCCGGTGACGAACATTTCGACGGCGAGCACGCCCACGTACTTGAGCTCGGCGATGATCGCCCGGGCGACTGCCTCGGCTTTTTGCAGAAGTTCCGGGCTTGCCTCCGCCGGGGCGATGGTCTCATCGAGAATATGATCCACATGACGGTTTTCAACCAGCGGATAGGCAGCGATCGCGCCATCCTGCCCACGGGCGAGCACCACCGACAGCTCACGCTCGAAACTCACGAAGCCTTCAGCGATCAACCCGGTGGTGCCAAGTTTTGCCACCGCATCACCGAGTGCGGCAGCCTCGCGCACGATCACCTGGCCTTTGCCGTCATAGCCGAAGCGGCGGGTTTTGAGCACCAGCGGCAGGCCGAACTTGGCCATGGCCGCCTCGGCATCGCGGACAGTATCCACCGCCGCATAGGGAGCCGTGCGGCCACCCGCCGCCGTGATGAAATCCTTTTCGGCCATCCTGTCCTGCGTCACGCCAAGGGCGCGGGCATCGGGGAACACCGGACGGATGGCGGCCAGAAGCTCGACCGCTTCGACCGGGATATTCTCGAACTCGTAGGTCACCACATCGACCTTGGCGGCAAACGCGGCCAGAGCCTCACCGTCGCTATAATCAGCGACCGTCGCCTCTGCCGCCACCGCGAAGGCCGGGTTGTCTCCCGCCGGGGCATAGATATGGCAGCGATAGCCAAGCTCGGCCGCCGCCTGCGCCAGCATGCGGCCAAGCTGGCCGCCGCCCATAATGCCGATGATTTTGCCGGGAGCAGTGGTGATCACGTTAATTCGCCTTATTCCGGAGTAGGTTCTTCGCTGACCGAATCCGTCTGCGCCTGGCGCCAGGCTTCGAGACGACGGTCGAGCGCGGCGTCACCCAAAGCCAGGATGGACGCCGCAATCAGGCCCGCGTTCTTGGCCCCGGCCTTGCCGATGGCCAAAGTCCCGACCGGCACCCCGCCCGGCATCTGCACGATGGACAGCAAACTGTCGAGACCTTTGAGGGATTTGCTTTCGACCGGCACGCCGAATACCGGCAGGGTCGTGAGCGAGGCCACCATGCCCGGCAGATGGGCGGCGCCCCCGGCCCCGGCGATGATCACCTTGAGACCCCGGCTTTTGGCAGTTTTCGCATAATTGAACAGACGTTCAGGCGTGCGGTGGGCCGACACGACACGAGCTTCATAAGCCACGCCGAACGCATCCAGAATATCGGCGGCGCTCTGCATGGTCGGCCAATCGGACTGGCTGCCCATGACGATGCCAACTAGCGGCCCGGCTGGTTTTTTCAGCGTCGCCGTCACCGCTTTCACGGCCTTGGTTTTCACCGCTTTTTGAGGCTGTGCCGTGCTCGACACCGCCTTCGTCCCTTTTTGCACCATCATGAACCCTTTGCTCATGCGCTTGAACTGGAAAGCCGGGCATTATACTGAAGCCCTCTGGCGGCGCAATGCTACATCAAAAACAAGCTGCAAGAAGCTGAGATGCTACGGGAACAATTCCTTAACCATCCCTACATAAACTCATGCTCAGACTTCTGCCGGAGATTTGCCGGCAGACTTACAACCGCTGAGAAACAGCATGAAAATAAACGAGTCGCGTTCCATCGGCCCTATTCGCAACGTGCGCCGCTATGGCAGCAGTACCAGCGAAGCCGTATCGAGCGTCAATGCCCCGCGCAATATCCAGGACACAGCCAGCGTGCTCGGCATCCCGGCCGAGGAAATGACGCCCAAGGTGCGCGCCGCCATTATGCAGCTTATGGAGGAGGTCGACCGCGCACGCCGTGACCTCGATGCGGCTCAAAGCAAAATCACCGACCTTGAAAAGCTCGCCGATCAGGATCCGATGACGCATATGACCAACCGGCGCGCCTTTGTGCGCGAGCTTGGGCGTATGATTTCCTTTGCCGAGCGCTATGATATTCCAACCAGTCTGGTCTATTTCGACGTCAATGATCTTAAATCCATCAATGACAGTCTGGGCCATCCGGCCGGAGACGCCGCCATTCTTCATGTGGCGCGGATCATACAGCAAAATATTCGTGGTTCCGATGTGGCGGGGCGGCTCGGCGGCGATGAATTTGCCATATTGCTGCCAAATGCCGGAGAAGAGGCCGCCCAGACCAAGGCGGCAAGCCTCGCCCACGCCATTCATGACACGCCGCTTGTCACGCACGGCCAGACCCTTCATCTGAAGGTGGCCTATGGCGCCTCATCCTTCCGCCCGGGAGATGACGCCGCAACGGCACTCGCCAGTGCCGACCGCGCCATGTATGCCCATAAGAAAAAGTTGAAGACGAACCTGCTCTGATTGGCCTCAGGCGGCCCGTCAGGCGATAATGTCTGGGATCAGCTTGGATTGGAGCTGTGAAATTTCGTCTTTGATTCGCAGCTTCTTGCGCTTCAGGCGTTGCACCTGGAGCTGATTGAAAAATCCGTCTCGCAACAATGCTTCAATGGCATCATCGAGATCGCGATGTTCGGTTACGAGGTCATGCAGTCTCAAGCGAAGATCTTCTTCATCCTCGTCGAGATCACCCATACACCCTAAATCTTCCCAATCTGACAAATTTTCTTTATCCGTGAAATCTTGTCCGGCCGAACGCTGTTCAGACCCTGCTGTCTTATCTTATACTCCATTCCCTTAGTGGAAGGCCATGAATAAGGAAATCAACAGTCCATTTCCCAATCCTTTTTGGGATTACGCGTTGCGCATCTATGGGCGGGCAGCAGTCAGAGACCTGTGCCTGATGCTTCAGGATCAGCAGGGCGCGGACATAAACCTGATCTTATTTCTACTCTGGCGCGATGATTGCGGCGTGGCCCCGCCGGATCCGGACGATCTTGACGCCATGACCGCAACCCTGCTGCCGGTGCGCCTGCGCGCCATCGAGCCGCTGCGCGGACTGCGGCGGATCATGAAACGGCCGTTCCCCGACGACCTTCCCGTCTTGCGTGAGAATCTGCGGCAGCGCCTTCTCGAAGCCGAACTGGCCGCTGAGGCCGTGGCCCAGACCCTACTTTATACGCGCTTTCCTGTTGAAGACAGTGGAGCCCCGGCACATAAAGCGGCACAAGCCATCACGGGCTATCTGCGCCATATCGGAGTCGATCCCAGAGTGGCCGAAGACGCCGCAACCCGGCTTGACGCGGCTTTGGCCTAAACTTCGTCCAACGCCGCCGACATGCCACCCCAGCGCTTGACCGCCATGGTTTCGATGCCGAAAAGGTCGAGCACGCGGCCGGTGCTGTGATTGACGATATCGTCAATGGTCTGCGGACGGCTGTAAAAGGCCGGGACCGGCGGGGCGATAATAGCCCCCATCTCCGTCACTGCCAGCATGCTACGGATATGTCCGGCATGCAGCGGCGTTTCGCGCAGCATCAGCACCAGTCTGCGGCGTTCCTTGAGCACCACATCAGCGGCCCGGGTCAAAAGCTGGCTGGTCACCCCGTGGGCGATTTCCGACAGGGAGCGCACCGAACAGGGTGCCACCACCATGCCCATGGTCGGGAACGAGCCGCTTGAAATCGCCGCGCCCAGATCGTCGGCGGCATAATAATGATCGGCCAGCCCGTGAACATCCGCGAGGGTCAGCGAGGTTTCCGCCGCAAGGGTCGCCCGCGCCGCCCGGCTGACCACCAGATGGGACTCAATCCCTGAGTCGCGCAGAAGCTCGAGAAGCCGGATCCCGTAAACTACCCCTGAAGCTCCACTGATCCCCACGATCAAACGCCGAGTCTGTTTCATAATTCCCTTATCGCTCCGTATTCCCGCCAAACCGGGGTACCCGGGCTCATGCGCCAGGATGTGCCCCTACGGCCACAAATAAGGCAAACTCGCCACAAAACTGTCACAGGTGACAGTCTTTGGGGATCATGATCTAATCGTGATACCGACGCAACTCACCAAACATTAACCTGAGGAGCACCATAATCTCTTAGCGCCTTCGGATCGGCAGGAGCAAAATTACGACCCGAAGATTGTGCGGCCCAGCGCTGCGCGCACCCGTGATTTGTGCCGGAGACTCTTAGTGTTACTGAGACTTCATGGAGGAGTTTGTAATGAACGTTGAGGCTCACCTGACGACACTGCAAGGCAAAAAGGCCGGTATCGACGAGGCCATCGTTATAGAAAACAAACGCCCTAGTCCGGACAATGTCCGCATCAGCCAGCTCAAGCGGGAAAAACTCCGCCTCAAAGAAGAGATTGAGCGCTGCCATCTCAGCTGAGACCGTGATGGGCTTCCCCCTAACCAACAGCCAACGGTTCGCAAACCGTCCCTTCTTGACGCATCCTGACGTCTGACGTCATCGCGTTCTGTCTGTCGCTGTCCAAAACAGAGGCAGACAGACGAAGGCCATAATTTTGCGGTTCAGATCCGGTATCATCCTGAGCGCAACCAAAGAATCCTGGCTAAAACCAGGATCTTCGCTGCGCTCAGCATGACGGACGGCATCAAATCATACGAGTTCGAGCAGGCTCAGGAAGTCAGCTGACCCTTAAACTTGCCCGCCCGATGTTAAGATGCTTTATCTTCAGGATCTTCCGAGACTTCGCTGTCCGCAGAGGCTTCGGGTTCTTCCGACGCTTCGGGAGCGACATCGTCCGGATCGGGCAGATCGAGATCCGGCGTATCTTCGGGATCCGGCGCGTTGGCAGGTTCAGCACCGGCCTTCACACGTTCAGCCTTGGCGACGGCGCGGGCCACCGCTTCGTCCAGATCGCGCTGTTTGCAGATACCGAGGCTGACCGGGTCGCGCGGCTTGATATTGGCGATGTTCCAATGCGAGCGCTCGCGGATACTGGCAATCGTCGGCTTGGTCGTGCCGATGAGCTTACAGAGCTGAGCGTCGCTCAGTTCGGGATGATAGCGCAACAGCCAGGCGATGGCGTCGGGACGATCCTGACGCTTGGAGACCGGCGTATAGCGTGGTCCACGCGACCGCGTGCGGGCCGGAACTTCGTCCTGCCGCAGTTTGAGTCGGGCGTTCGAATCCTTCTGGCAGCGCTCGATCTCTTCCCAGGTAAGCTGGCCATTGGCCACCGGGTCAAGGCCGACGATATGCATCGCCACTTGTTCGTCGGCGATGCCTTGAACTTCAAGAGCATGCAATCCGCAGAATTCGGCAATCTGCTCGAAGGTCAGCGAGGTATTATCGACCAGCCAGACGGCAGTGGCCAACGGCATCAACGGTTGTGTCATATGTCCTCCTCTCACTGCCGGTCAAGGCAGCGTCTGCTTCCCGTCTAGACGGTCACCAGAATGTCAGATTGCGGCGGCGCATCAGCTGCCAGACCCCATTTCCAGCTCTGGAACCACGCCGGTCCTTGAAAACTGCCAGCCCAAAAGACCCTTCGATCCCAAGCGCCAACACCGCCACAATAAAAAACTACAGGGACAATGGCAATAAGCCATCGTCCCTGTTGTAAAATTCGCGTCCGATAGCCCCTCTGCCGACAGCTTGCCTGGCAAGAATGGGGCAAGAACGGGCTAAAAGAGGGCTTATTGCAGAACCCAGCTCAGCGGCAGAACGAAGGTCAGGTTGGCATCCGGCAGATCGGCAGGCGGAGCCGGCAGCGGATTGATCCGGTCTTTCATCTTTTCAACTTCGGCGTCCAGAATGGCATTACCGGTCTTTTCGACCATTTCATAGCCGGTGATCTTGCCCGAACGGTCGATGGTCACCCGGACTTTGGCCCGGCCTTCGATTTCCTTCGACATGGCTTCGCGCGGGTAAACCTGCTTTTTGGCAACCAGGCTCACGACGCCTTTTTGCCAGGAGGCCACATCCGCCTGAGCCAGCGACGCAACGCCCGTGGCGACCATGAGACCAAGAACCACGCCCTTCACGGCGCTCCCCTTAAACATTCTGTTCAGCATTACAACTTCCTTCTGCAACATTCCGGCACAGCGGCCATAATCCGATATTCAAGCTCGGCCCCCTTATGGGAGGCCACAACGCGTATTCCCCGTCATCGCTTCTTATTTCCCTGACGCTACGAACTGCCGCTTTTGGCGCAGCATCGCGTGGCAGGCAAAAACGGACCACGCCGCCTTCTTCGCCGTTATGCCGTAAAAGGCGTAAAGGGCGGCTTAAAAAACAAAGTTAATGAGATATGAAATTTGATAAAATTTGAAGCAATAAAGAGCTATATTAGCCAATATTTTTCAATGAGTTGGCAAATAGTTACCGAACCCGCAAAAAAAACGGGAACTCACGCCCGCTTTCTTCCCGCTGCTGTCAATCTCGCTCTCTATCAGACCGCGTCGGGCTGTTCTTCCGGCGCGGCCTTGGCAAAGGCCGGGAGGGCTGTCGCCGCCGCATCGATCGCTACGAGTCGCGGGTAGGGTGTGAGGTCGGTGGCAAAACGGCGGGCGTTGTACATCTGCGGAACCAGGCAGATATCCGCGAGCGTGGGGGTGTCGCCACAGAGGAAGGGCTGAGAATGGCGGGCCGCCTGGGCTTCAAGAGCGGCAAACCCCGTGACCACCCAATGGCGATACCACTGATCAATCGAATCCTGTGTCTGCCCCAACTCGCGCTTGAGATACTGGAGCACCCGCAAATTGTTGAGCGGGTGAATATCGCAGGCAACCATTTCGGCCAAAGCCCGGATTTCGGCGCGCCGAATCGCATCCCCCGGCAACAGACGCGGCTCGGGAATCGTTTCATCGAGATATTCGATAATCGCCAGCGACTGGATCAGAACCGTTCCATCCCCGAGCTTGAGCGCCGGGATCAGACCCTGCGGGTTCACCGCCCGGTAAGCCGGCGTGTGCTGATCACCGCCGTCGCGCGTGAGGTGGATAGCTTCGGGATCATAGGCCAGGCCCTTGAGATTGAGGGCAATCCTGACCCGATAGGCGGCCGAACTCCGCCAATATTCATAAAATGTCACGTGAGACATCATCACCCCTTGCCTGTTGCCGCCCGCTAGATCGGCCTTCTATCACCCGGAGTTTAGTGGATCGCGGACCTTGAATCAATCAGGCCGCCTTCCCCTCAGCTCGGCTTACCTTAAGGGATCGTTAGCCTTCTCGCGAATAAGCTTGTACAGTGGTTGCGGGTATGGAGGTCCGAGTATGATGACAAAACAACCGCCGGAGGTCTGCAACGACCTGCCGGACGAAACAATTGCGGTCAAATCGCAGCGCCGCCGCTTCGCGCGCATCACCGCGATGCAGATCGCGATTGTGGAATGCGGCGAACGCTATTTCACGGTGAATTTGCTGGACCTTTCCTCGAACGGCGCCCGCATCCAGGTGGGGCCGGCCCCCAATCTTGACACGATGACCCATATCATCATCCCGGATATCGGCGGCCGCCTGCGGTGCGAGCGAATCTGGCAGGAGGGCAAGATCGTGGGCCTGCGTTTCCTTGATAAACCTTATGAAGTGGTTCAGAAAATGCCGGCCTCCATGCGCCGCCATATGGTCCCGCTCGCCCTTGACTGAACAGGGCGGCTGAGCGCGGTTTCATATCCGAGCCGCGCCAGCTGTGTTGCTCCTTATATTGCGCCGTTGCGTCCAGCTCTATTCGCGCTACACTTTAGCCGATAGGTAGTTCCCCAAGCGCTGGCAAGGTAAGTGGCATGGCGTCCCTGGACATCATCAACGTCGATCAGGTCGATTACATCATCACCATGGCGCGTGACCTTGAAGAAGGTCTACCGGGTGAGGCCGACGGAGACGAGGAAAGTCATCGCGGCGAAGCGGTCGATCCGGAACTCGTCAAAGAACATGAATATGACACGTCCTATCAGGAGCTGATGGGGTTTCTGAAAACCCTGTCCGAAGACGAACTGGTGGCGCTGGTCGCCCTGTTCTGGATCGGGCGCGCCTCCTATGATCCGGAAGACTTGCCGCTTGCCCTTGACGAAGCGCGTGCAATCGGCGTCGCGCGTATTCCGGACTATCTGCTATCAAGCTCCCTCCTTGCCGAATATCTCGAAGAAGGCATGACGATTCTCGGCATTATCACCGAAGAAACCTGAGCCGTCAGAGATAGGGCGACAGCATGCGCGCCAGCCCGTCGCGCAGTTTTATGGCTAGCGGCCGAGCCCCGAGCCTTTCCAGCGTCAACTGACGAGACCCGGCGATCTTGCGGGCCACCATCAGGTCAAGCTTGCGCACGAAGGCGCCGTCATAGCATTCCATATTGAATTCGAAATTGAGATACAGACTGCGCGGGTCCCAGTTGGCGGAACCGACAAAGGCCCAGCCGTCATCCACGAGAAAAATCTTGCTGTGATCGAAAGGTCCCGGTGATTCCCACACCCGACAGCCGCGGGCGATGAGTTGGGCGATCTGACCATGGGTTGCCCATTCCACAAGACGCAGGTTGCCGCGCTCGGGAATGACAATATGGATGTCGATGCCGCTGATCGCCTTGAGCTTCAAGGCCGCGATCATCACTTCGTCCGGCAGGAAATAGGGGGTGACGATGCGCACCGAGCGCTTGGCCGCCGCAAGCGCCCCCATCAGCACCCATTTCAATTTGTCATAATCTTCGTCCGGGCCACTCGGCACGCCGCGCGCCAACAGGCTTTCGGCGTCTTTGACCGGATGGATTTTCGGAAACCAGTCGTCGCCGCTCAGAAACTCGCCGCTGGAAAATGCCCAGTCCTCAGCAAAGACGGCCATGAACTGCTCGATGACCGGCCCCTCTATCTGGAAATGCAGATCCTGAATGGCCTCGGCCCCGGCGGTCGCCGCGAGGTGACCTGCCCGAATATTCATGCCGCCGGTGAAGCCGATATTACCGTCCAGCACGAGAATTTTACGGTGATTGCGCAGATTGAGATAGCCCATGCGCCAGGGTGCGAGGGACGGCAGAAATTCCTTCACCGTCACCCCCACGGCTTCAAGCGAGCTTAGAATGGTCGGGAAACTATAGCGGCTGCCCATGCCGTCAACGAGCACCCGCACCGCGACGCCGCGTGCGACGGCCCGTCCGAGCGCCGCGACAAAAGCTTGACCGGCCACATCATTGTCAAAAATATAGGTGGCAAACGCGATGCTGGACTGCGCCGCCTCGATGGCCGCAAGCATGGCGGGATAAGCTTCCTCCCCATTCTCCAAAGCCTCCACCCGGTTGCCGCTATGGAGCGGCAGCGCGGTCACATTCGCCACCACATCGGCAAGCCCGCCCGCCGCCGGCAACAGCGCCAACGTCCCGGAACGGAAGCGTTGCGGCGCCCGCGGATGGACTGACTTCGGACGGAGGCGCGTGGCCCGGCGATGAATGCGATTGATGCCAAAGGCGACGTAAAGCATCCCGCCCACTAATGGCGTCAGCCAGACCACGCCAAGCCAGCCGATGGCCGCCCGCTGATTCTGTTTGGTCAAGACGATGTGACAGGACGCGAGGACAGAAACCACAAAAGACAACCCGGCAACAACATAGGGCCAGAACGTGAAGAAACCCGCCATGCCGATCAATCCAATGTACGCCGGTAGCGGATGAGCGCCGCCGCCGAAATAGCCAGAAAAATGAGCGTGAGCGGCCAGATGCTGTCCCATAGCTCCATGAAACTGCTGCCCTTGAGAACGATGCCGCGCACGATCCGGATGTAATGCGTCATCGGCAGCACCGAGCCAATCCATTGCGCCCATTCGGGCATGCCGCGAAACGGAAACATGAAGCCGGACAGCAGGATCGAGGGCAGGAAGGCAAAAAAGGTCATCTGCACCGCTTCAAGCTGGGTCGTGGCCGCAGTCGAGAACAGAAAACCAAGTGCCAGATTGGCGGCGATGAAAATAATCGTCAACAGCGACAGCAGCAGCAGACTGCCCTGAAGCGGCACGCCAAAGATGAAATAGGAAACAGTGAGAATAAAGGCCAGCTGCACATAGCCCACGAACACATAGGGCGTGATCTTGCCAAACATGACCTCAAGCGGTGAGAAGGGCATAACCAGAAGGGTCTCAAGCGTCCCGCGCTCGCGCTCCCGCGTGACGGCGATCGAGGTAATGATCAACATGGTCATGGACAGAATGACCCCGACCAGCCCGGGGACGATATTGTAGCGCGTCTTGTTTTCGGGATTGTAGCGTCGTTGCACCACGAAATCATAAGCCCGCGGCTGTGGCGCGCGCATGGCCAGACTGCCCTCTGTCGAGCTGCCGAGATTGAAGCTGTCGATGCCTGCGGCCGCCGCAAGGGCACTGCCGATGGCGGTCGGGTCGGTGGCGTCGGCTTCGATCAACACTTTGGGGCGGTCGCCGCGCATATAGCGGCGCTCGAAATCCTCGGGGAATATGAATGCGAACTGCACCTCGCCTGCCTGCACCAGCTGATCGGCCACATCGGGCGAACTTGTGTGCCGGGTGAAGCGGTAATAGCCGGTGTTCTCAAGCGCCGTCACGATCGAGCGAACCACCGGCCCGTTATCGGAGGCGACCAGCACCGCCGGCAGATTGCGCGGGTCAGTATTGATGGCAAAGCCGAACAGAAAAAGCTGTATGAGCGGCATGCCCAGCATCATGGCGACGGTCATGCGATCACGCCGCATCTGAACGAATTCCTTGGTGAACATGGCGACGAAGCCATGCCTCGAAATGCCCCATCCGGTGAGCGGCCGTTTGGTCCGAAAAAACCCGACAATCCGCCCCCATGGCGTCATGACGTCACCCCGGCCCGTTTTGCGGCGCGCTGCTCATCGGCCACATGAATGAGTTCGACGAAGACATCCTCGAAGCTCGGGGCCACCGCTTCGACCTCATAGCCCCGCGCCCGATAGGGGGCGAGGGCGTCATCGAGGACAGTCTGCACCCGCGCCGCCACCACCAGCCGACCACCCAGCGCCGCCACCGAAGCAATGCCGGGCAGCGCACGGAGCGCCTGTGCCGCGTCTTCAAGATCGGGACCGGCCAAGGCCGCCGCCTTCAACCGCGACTGCCCGATAATCTCGCGCGGAGTGCCGGTGGTCACCACATTGCCTTCGGCGATATAGGTGATGCTGTGGCAGCGTTCGACTTCATCCATGTAATGGGTGGTGACGAGCACCGTCACGCCGCGCGCGGCGATGCTGTGGATTTCGTTCCAGAAACTGCGCCGTGCCTCGGGATCGACACCGGCCGTCGGTTCATCTAGCAGCAGAAGCTTCGGATCATGGATAAGGCAGGCGGCGAGCGCCAGGCGCTGTTTCCAGCCACCCGACAGATGCCCGGCCATGACATCCCGGCGCGGGGTGAGGTCAAGATCCTTCATCACCGCCGCCACCGCCTTCCGGCGGTCCGGCACCTGATAGGCGCGGGCGACAAAATCGAGATTCTCGGTCACCGTCAGATCGTCGTAATAACTGAAGCGCTGGGTCATATAGCCGATCTGGTTCTTGATCCGCGCCGCGTCGGTGCGAATATCAAGACCGAGACAGCTGCCCTCCCCCCCATCGGGGGTAAGCAGGCCGCAGAGCATGCGAAGGGTCGTGGTCTTGCCGCTGCCGTTCGGGCCAAGAAAGCCATAGATCAGACCGGCCGGGACCTGAATGTCGATATGATCGACCACCGTTTGCGTCCCGAACCGCTTGGTCAGACCGCGCACGTCAACGGCGAGGGGGGCGGAAGGTGGAGAAACAGGCTCCGGCATCAGGATTTGCCCGCCGGCAGGATGACATCCACCGGCAAGCCGGGATGCAGGCCTTCAAGCCGGTCGGGCGTGGCCTCGATCCGGAAAACCAGTTTGTCGCGGCTGTTTTCGCTATAGATGACGGGTGGGGTATATTCGGCGGCGCTGGCAACGAAGCGCACCTTGGCCTTGATCGGTTGGGCGCAGCCGTCGCAGCGAAATTCAACCTCCCGCCCCTGAGCAAAATGCGGCAGATCGGCCTGCGGCACGTAAAATTTGATATAGACATTGCCCACCGGCAATAATGACAGGACCGGGGTCGCCGCCGGGATGAACTCACCGACGCGGAAAAAGCTGTCTTCGACCCGGGCCGCGCGGGCTGCTGTCACCCGCCGTTGATCGAGGTCCCAGGTCGCTTGCCGGAGCACTGCCTCATTGACGTCCACATCGGATTGGGCGGCGAGGATTTCCTGATCGCGGCCGGGCAGCTCCGCCACCGCGATGGACGCCGTCATTTGCTTGACGAGGGCGCGAGCCGTGCGCGCCTCGGATTCGGCATCGTCGAACTGTTGGCGCGAGCTTGCGCCGATTTTCATCAGCTCGGTCTGACGGGCCAGACTGATTTCGGCAAGCCTGAGCCGGGCGTCGGCCTGTTTCTTGCTGGCGCGGACTTCATCAATTTCCACCGGCCGCTTGCCGACCAGAAGATTGGCGAGCCGGGCCTTCGCCTCGGCCAGGGTGGCGGCTGCCTGATCGCGCGCCGCCCGCTCCCGCTGGTCATCGAGCGTGAACAGCAGGGCCCCGGCCTTGACCTCGTCGCCGCGCGCCACCGCAAGCTCCACAAGACGGCCCGAGGCAATGGGCGCGGGCCGGGCATAATCACCTTCCACATATCCGGTATAACTGCCACGCCCCTGATCGCAGGCGCTGAGCAGGAGGGAAGCTCCGAGTAGGCAGAAAAATCCGAACCGCAAATGCCGCTCCCCTCGCCCGGCCAAAATCTATAGAGCCATTATGGGCAAGAAGCCTGCTGACGTCGAGAGCGGCTTAGGCGCGTTGCGCCGTGGTCAGCCAGAGCGCCAGCCCGATGAAAATGCTGCCTGAGACCCGGTTCACCATGCGCGTGCGCGACGGCGTCCCGAGATAACGCGCGGCGCCCTGCCCGCCGGTCACATAAATCATCTGCCACATGCATTCGATGACCATGAAGGTTGCGATCAAAATGGCCAGTTGCGGGCCTTCGGCGGCCTGTTTGTCGAAAAACTGGGGGAACAGCGCGGTAAAAAACAGGAAGGCCTTGGGATTGCTGAGCGAAACCAGAAAGCCGGTGCGGAACAGCCGGAACGGCGACTGGTCAGTGACGAGAGCCGGTACTGTCTCATCGCCTGTGGCCGCGCTGTCGCTGCGGGCCCGCCACAGTTTAAGGCCGAGATAAACAAGATAAGCCGCGCCAGCATATTTGACGGCCGAGAACAAAGCTTCGGACGCTGCGAGCAAGGCCCCGAGGCCGAGCATGGAGGCCAGCATCACCACCATGATGCCGGTCATCAGTCCCGCGCAGGTGACCATGGTGCGGCGGCGGCCGTAGCGCATGCCATGGGTCATGGCCAGCAGCATATTCGGCCCCGGCGTCGCCGACATGAAAAACACGGTGACCAGATACAGCAGCCAGACATTTGCCGACATGAAGCGCTCCGAAATAAATCGATTTCGCGGATGTAACACCCCGCCCGCCAAGTTGCAAGCGGCGGCTCTGCGGGGCCCATAAGCCAATTGACTCCGCCGAGCTGTTGCCGTCATCATGAAGCCAGATGTCTCACGCCTCGTCCGTCCGCGCCGCCCTAATACCGCGTCCGGCGGTTGATTGCAGGTCAAGGACTGACAGAATGGCCCATCCTCCCTCACCTGATACCCCACCTGATGTCGCGCCTGATATCTCGGGGGCCCGCAGCCTGACCGAAGATCTTGCCGTTCTCCTCCATCGCCCTGTGGATGCCGATACCCGCAGGCTTGCGGCCTGGCATCTGACCGACTGGCTGGGCTGCGCCATTGGCGGCCACCGGTCGGAGGTTGCCCTTCTCATCGTCAAGCTGGCGCGGGAAACGCCGCTTGGGCCTATTCATGCGATCGGGGCGGAAAAACGCTCGGCGGATGTGGCCATTCTGCTGAATGCGGCGCTTGGCGGCATTCTTGAACTGGATGACGCCCATCGGAGTTCGATCACGCACCCGGGGGCGATTGTCATTCCCGCCGCCCTCGCTGCCGCCGAAATCGCCAACGCCACGCCCGCCGCCCTCCTGGATGGCATAACTCGCGGCTATGAGGCCACCATCCGCATTGGCACCGCCCTTGGGCGCGAGCATTACCGTTATTGGCACAATACCGTGACTGCGGGCGTGTTCGGCGCGGCGGCAGCGGCCGGGAGCCTGTTCGGGCTGGATGAGGCGGCTCTGGTTTCCGCCCTTGGCAACGCGGGCAGCACGGCGGGCGGGCTTTGGCAAATGCATAACGAGCCGGTCATGACGAAGCACTGGCATTATGCCCAGGCCGCTCTCAATGGCCTGCGCACAGCACTTCTGGCCGCGCGCGGCTTCACCGGGCCGCGCTTTGTGCTTGATGGGCCGCAGGGGCTGTTTGCCGCGACCGCGCCCCATGCCGATACCGCCAGCATCACCGAAGCAAAATCCTACTGGCTGATGCGCGACGTCAGTTTCAAACCCTGGGCGGCCAGCCGCCATGTGCACCCGGCCATCGACGCCAGTTTGCATCTGCGCAGTCAGCTCGGTGCGGCCGACCTCAAGCCGGACAAGATTGCCCGGGTCACCGTCGCCACCTATAGCGAGGCCCTTGGTTTTTCCAACATTCCGCAGCCGCTCAGCATCCATGACGCCAAATTCAGCTTGCAGCATGGAGTCGCCATCGCCCTCCTGCGCGGCAGCCCGAAACTGAGCGATTTCGAATCGTCCGCGGTTCATGCGCCGGAGGTCGCCCGGCTGCGCACGCTCATAGAACTGCGGGAAGACCCGAGCCACAGCAGCCGCTTTCCCGGTCATTTCGGCGCGACCCTCGACATCGAAATGGTCGATGGTCGCCATTTCACTCAGACTGTGAAAGACGTCAAGGGCGACCCCGAACGCCCCATTACCATCGCCGAGCTGGTCGACAAGGCCGAGCAATTGATGGTCTGGAGCGGCGTGCTGGATCAGCGGAAGGCGCGGCGGCTTATCGAAACCGCCCTATATCTTCCTGAATCCCCCAGTCTGCATAGCCTCCTTAAACAAATCCCGTAATTTATTCAGTCTTTGCAGATAATTCATTAATTTATAGAATGATAATAATATATTTTCCATTATGGTAAAATCTGACTGCATTTGGTAGGCGTTTCGTGTATCCAACTACCGAATTGAGACCACAAACGCTCAAAATGGGATGCCGTGCATGCAGATAGCCGCCGACAAGACCCGCGCCTATTACAGCCAATCGCCGAGTAATTTTGTTCGTCACCTGAATATTGGTGAATATCCGATGTTTTTCAGCGTCGACGTGCGCCCGACCAGCAGCCTCGGGTCGGCGATCAATCAGGAATTTTTCACCTATTGGTCTGAACTTGCCGCAGCGGCCGGCGGGACACCCGACCGTAAAAGCTTCGATCCATCCGTGGCGCGCCGGTCACTGCCCTATATCTCCCTGATCGAGAAGACCGGCGATGATTATCGCATCCGCCTGACCGGCACCGAAACCGACCGCGTCCTGGGCTTTGTCGGCCGGGGCCGCCTGCTGTCGGACCTGCCACCGGTGTTTGCGCAAAAATGGCGGCCGATCTTTCACCATGTGATCGAACATAACCAACCGTTCCTCTATCACAACCGGATCAGCCGGCCCGAGTTCAAACCGGTAGAAAAAGAAGTCATCTGCGTTCCCTTTGTGCAGCCTGCAACGCCAGAGGCGGAGGCTGGTGACAGTTGCGCGCCGACCCTGATCATGAGTTGCTTTGATATCTGCCTGTTCGATTGAGCGGCAAACTTATCTCTGGAAAAAGTGGCGAATCGTTCTAGACTTTCCTGATCGGTCGAAATCTTATCCCTGATAAGCAGACGGGCTTGACCAAAAAGCGAACATCGCAAAAGGGCTGGTTGTCACTCATGACCTTTCCCTGCTCTCCACGGACCGCTCCTCCGCCGGGAGCCGTCATGTGAACAAACGCCCCTCCGCCCTCACCATCCGCAAGGCGCGCACAAGCGACATCGATGCCCTGATCGCCATCGAGGATCAGGTGTTTCCCACCGATCGCATTTCCCGCCGCAGCCTCAAACGCCTGATCAGCCGCAAGACGGCAAGCTTTCTCGTGGCTGAAGACCAGGGCGAGCGGCTTGGCTATGCGCTGGTGCTTTATCGGACGGGCACGGCGCTGGCCCGGCTTTATTCCATTGCCGTTGCCGACCACGGGCAGGGCAAGGGCATCGGGCATCGCCTGCTTGAGGCTGCCGAGGCTTATGCTTTTGACCATGGCTGTATTTTCCTTCGGCTTGAAGTGCGTGCCGATAATGCGCCCGCCGTTGCGCTTTATCAGCATGGGGGCTATCGGCAGTTCGGCATTTATGCGGATTATTATGCCGATCACGCGAGCGCGCTCAGGTTTGAAAAGCGACTGGCCGGGACCACGCCGCCGCGCGGCAAACAGCCGCCCTATTATCGTCAGAGCACGGATTTCACCTGCGGACCGGCCTGCATGATCATGGCCATGCGCTGGTTCAAGAAACGCCCGCCCCAAGGCAGCAAATATGACCGCCGCTTTGAATTGAAGCTGTGGCGCGAGGCCACCACCATTTTCATGACCTCGGGCGTCGGCGGCTGCGAACCCTTCGGCATGAGCGTGGCGCTTTTGAAATATGGCGTGCAAGCGGACATCTGGTCCTCACGCAAGGGGCTGTTCTTCCTTGAGGGCCTCCGCAACAAGGAACGCCGCGACGTCATGAATGTGGTGCAGGAGGATTTCCGCGCCCAGGCCATGGACGGCGGCATCCCCCTGCATCCGAAGGGGCTGGACCGCAAGACGCTGCATCTGCTGCTGGAGCAGGGCGGGCTCGCGATCGTGCTGATCAACGGCTATGAAATGTTTCGCGATGATGAACCGCACTGGGTGCTGGTGCATGCGTCGGACGATCATCATGTCTATATTCATGACCCCTGGGTTGAAGATGAGGATCTTGAGACCGCCGACGCGGCCTCGGGATTGCCTATCCCCTGGGCCGCGTTTCAGCGCATGATACGGGTGGGGCGGGACCGCCGGATGGCGGCAATCGCACTGAAGGGAGGCAACAGCCGATGACCCAATGGGTGATCCTCGTCGAAAACCCCAAGGATTTTCCAAATGCGGAAACGCCTCATAAGGTGATCACCACCCGCGATTATCTCAGCCGCGCGCAGTTGTTCGCAGGGGCCCGGCCCAATCTCATCAATCTCGCCCGCAGCTATAACTATCAGAGCGAAGGCTATTACTGTTCATTGTTGGCGGAAGCGCGTGGCCAGCGCATCCTGCCCTCGGCCGAAAGCATGCTGGAGCTGGGCGGGCGTCTGCTTTATGCCCATGCCTTGCCGGATCTTGAGGACGTGCTGAACAAATGCGCCCATCGCCTGGATCATCCGCCGACCGAGGCCTTTGATCTGCTGATTTGTTTCAATGCGGCAAACTTGCCGGACTATGATCGCCTGGCCCGGGAAATTTTCGACTGGTTCCGCTATCCCATCATCGAGGTGTCCATCGAAGTTGCAAGCGGCAGCGCGGACGGTGAGCCGGCGTTGCTCAAGATCAAACGCATCCGGGCGCGCACCATCGACAAACTCGAAGATGATGAAATCACATTCCTCCATGACTCCCTGCGCAACCATACCAAACGCGAATGGCGATCGCCGAAGCAGAAAACGCCTGCCGACTGGTCGCTTGCGGTGCTTTATGACCCGAAGGAAGATTTGCCGCCGTCCAGTTTCGATACTCTGAAACGCTTTGCCCGCGTGGCGGCGAAGATGAATATCGATGTGGAGCCGATCACCAAGAAAGACATGAACCGGCTAGTCGAATTCGATGCGCTGTTTATTCGCGAAACCACCTCGATCAACAATCATACCTATCAATTCGCGCGTCGTGCCGCTCAGGAAGGCATGCCGGTCATTGACGATCCGGTGTCCATGATCCGCTGCACCAACAAGATTTATCTGAACGAGCTTCTGAGCGCCAACGACGTCGCCACGCCGAAAACCATGATGATCACCCATCCGAAGGATATCGAGCAGGCGGTCGAGTTTCTGGGCCTGCCCATGGTGGTGAAAATTCCCGATGGATCGTTCAGCCGCGGCGTGCATAAGGCCGATAGCCTGGCCAAACTGCGCAAGCTGATCGACCAGATGTTCGAGGATACCGATCTCATCCTGGCGCAGGAGTTCATGCCGACGGAACTTGACTGGCGCGTCGGCGTGCTGGGCGGCGAACCGTTGTTTGCCTGCCAGTATTTCATGGCCAAAAAACATTGGCAGATCATTCAGCACAAACCGGACGGCAGCGCTATCGCCGGTGGCTTCAAGACCTTTGCCGTTGAGGACACGCCGCCCCATATCATCGACATCGGATTGCGGGCGGCCAATCTGATCGGCAGCGGGCTTTACGGAGTCGATATCAAGGAAAACGGCGGCGGTGCCTATGTCATCGAGGTCAATGACAATCCGAACCTTGACCATGGCGTCGAGGATGCGGCCTTGAAGGATGAACTGTGGGCGCGTCTTGTACGCTGGTTTGTGACCCGGTTGGAGCAATAGTCTTATGAATAAGCGGGCTGTCGCCATTCGTCATGTGGCGTTTGAGGATCTGGGGTTGCTTGGGCCGGTGCTGGCCGGGCTCAATTACGATATCGATATTCTCGATGCCGGTGTGGATGATCTTACGCTCGCGCGGGATGCCGATCTGTTGATCGTGCTCGGCGGGCCCATCGGGGCTTATGAAGACGATCTCTATCCGTTCCTCCATGACGAACTGGATCTGATCGACGTCCGGCTGCGCCATCCGCAGCCGACGCTTGGCATATGCCTTGGCGCGCAACTGATCGCGCGCGCCGCCGGGGCCCGTGTTTATCCCGGCCGCGAAAAAGAAATCGGCTGGGCCCCGGTTGAGCTCAGCGATGACGGCGCAGGGTCGCCGCTCGCTGCCATCGCCGATCTGTCGGTGCTGCATTGGCATGGCGATGTCTTTGATCTGCCGGACGAGGCGGTGCGTCTCGCGTCGACCGCGATCACGCGCAATCAGGCGTTCGCCATTGACACTCATGTGCTCGGCCTGCAATTCCATCTGGAAGTGCCGGGCGCCGATTTTGAAAGATGGCTCATCGGCCATGCGGTCGAGATCGCCAAAACAGAAAGCCTGAGCGTGCACGAGCTCAGGACCGACAGCGCCCATCATGCGCCCCGGCTGGCGGAAGCGGCGCAGCAGGTGTTTGCGGGTTGGCTCGCCGGATTGTAAAGCAATCTGTCGGCGCACTGGCACGTGAGAATTCGCTTGACATTTGCCCGCAAATGTTCTACTTTTGTTTCCATCGTCGGGGGATGAAATCAAAAGGAGGAGGTCTTGGGGTGGCTTACGCTCAGCATGACCGAAAGTGCATTCGGGAGCACATGGGGACAGGCTCATGCCCTCCCTCAATGTCACGGCTCCAGACTTTCCGGCTGTCTGAGCGCCGATTTTACATCACGCCATCAAGATGCGCCGGAAGCTCGTGGGGCGGCACGTGGGTGAGGTCCTTGTTGATTTCGGCGGCGACCAGGGATTTCAGTCCGTTCGGCAGTTCCGCGCGGATATCGCCGAGAGCCTGGGGCGGGGCGACGATGACCAGACGTCCGAACGCGCCCTTCTGGCGCTCGCCTTCAAGCGCGGCGATGATTTCGCGGGCGAAGCGACGCTTTTCATAGCGATGGGGGTCGGTGGGATTTTCCATGCTGTGCCGACTTTGACCGAAGCCGTCGCGGGCGCGGCCCAGCCGGTCGGTGCCTAGTTCGTGGGACGGCAGGGGATTGCCTATGAATTCATGATCCATGGCCGAGGTAAAGTCCCGCTTTCGGCCGTTCACGGCGGACCCGTTCGTCTTCAACACACGGGCTCTTTGCCCGTCCGCGATCAATACCCAGGTGACCGGCTTTTGCATGATACTCTCCCGATGCTCAGGCTATTGCCTTGATAATTGAGATTCGAAAACAGCACCCTGTACAGCCCCCCAGACTCTCTGCAAACCGTGAGACTCTCTCCAATCCGTGAGTCTAATGCGTTTTGATCGCGCTGAACAGCCGCCCCCTGTTCAATTCGGTGTTCCCTGCGGCAGGTCGCGAGCCCTGCTCATTCCCCTTATGTTGGGGAAGATGGCGTCCCTGAAGCCAACCCCTTATAACAAGGACAGACTCCCTTCTATGGATAGCGTCCCCATGACCCGAGCAGAGCCCGCCACCCCCGAAATTGGCTTTCTGTCTCTGCCCGCCGCGTCGGGGCATGACGGGCTGACTATCGAATATCTCCGTTTTGGCCAAGCTGAGGCCAAAGATATGGATAAGGGAGATGATGCCTCCCCGGTCATCGTCCTCCTGCATGAGGGGCTGGGCTCGGTCTCCCAATGGGGTGGATTCACGGCCGCGCTCGCCGCCCGGACCGGCCTCGCCGTCTTTGCCTATTCACGGCCGGGCTATGGCAGCTCGGGCCCTGTCGCGGGGGACTATGCCCCGGACTATATGAGCAGCGAGGCCACCCAGATCCTGCCCGCCGTGCTGGCCGCCGCCCGGATCGACCGCCCGGTGCTGTTCGGCCATAGCGACGGGGCGACCGTCGCCCTTTTATATGCCGCCGCCTTTCCCGACCGCGCGCGGGCCGTCATCGTCGAGGCGCCCCATGTCTTTGTGGAGGACATCTCGGTCAAGGCCATCGCCCGGATCGGCGCGGCGGCGCGGGAGACGGCGCTGATCGAACGCCTCGGCCGCCATCATGACGATCCGGAGGGGGTGTTCTGGCGCTGGAACCGCATCTGGCTCAGCCCCGCCTTCCGGCCCTGGGACATCACGGCGGAGCTTTGCAGCCTCCGCGCCCCGCTGTTGCTTATCCAGGGGGAAGATGATGAGTATGGCACCCTGGCGCAGATCGACGCCATCGCCGCGTCGGTTGCCGGGCCGGTGACCCGGCTCATGCTGCCCGATTGCGGACATAGCCCCCACCGCGACCAGCCAAGCGCCGTGCTCGCCGCGAGTGCGGCGTTTCTCGGGTCTGACAAAACATAAAGGCAGCCGCAGCCTGCAGGCTTGCGGCAACCTGTCCGAGACGACAGTCCTCCGCCGACCGGGCGCTGGCTCCGACCGGTTGCAAGACCAATCCGTGAAAAGAATCCGGCCGCGTTGACCGATTCAACAGAAAGCAGCCGGGATTTCCTCCGGCATCCCTCCGTTGCCGCGGCAACCACCAGAGACTTGCCGACGCCGGCCGGGCGGGCGGATCCGCACGGAGGACCCGGGACCGCACCCCCAAAAATGGCCATTTTCCGGTGCTTTGACGCCCCCCTCCGGACCCCTTCCAACCCCGCAGAATCCCAAGCGAAACCACGAATTTTCCGGAACCCGAAAAAGATCAAAAAAAACTATTGCATTCGGGGTCTATTTGGCCCATTTGTGCTTCTGACGATCGCACGTGCCACTGGCCCCTTGCAGGTTATGTAACGACACCGTCGCACTTTTTTTTAGTTGGACCAATCGTCTGATTGATTAAAGGAGGTGGCACATGACCTTCCTCGGCTACATCAAGGGTTTAGGCCCTGTCGCACGATCGTTTTCCTCTACTTTCGAGAATCGGTCGCAAGCTCGTTTCGATCAACTGATCCAGCATAGGCTCAGTCCGAGATCGAGTACGCGTTGATCCATCGTCAGTCCCCGTGATCCGGGCCCTGTCGATGGAATGGATGTCCTACGGTATACAATACCGCGGGGACGCTGTTATTTTTTCAATGCAGTTGACCGATATGACCTCACAGCTCCTGTCCCTTCCGATTGATTCCTTCCGTGACGACGCTGACCTCGCGGTTTTTGCGTCGCTGGATGAAGCTGTCGCGACGTTGCGCCCGGACGAGCCCGTACAGGTGCTCTATCCTGACGAGCTGCGCGCCAATGCCCGCGCGTTTCTGACGCAGTTCCCGGGCCAGACGCTTTATGCCGTCAAGGTCAATCCGGACCGCCGCGTGCTGCAATATCTTTATAATGCCGGTGTGCGCCATTTCGACGTGGCGTCCGAGGGCGAAGTCGAGCTTGTGCATTCGATGTTCCCGAATGCGCGGCTGTCGTTCATGCATCCGATCAAAAGCCGTCGCGCCATTGCCTCGGCCTTCCGCATGGGCGTGCGCGATTTCGTCATCGACAGCGAATCCGAGATCATCAAGGTCATCGAGGAAACCAACGCCGCGAGCCGCATCAATCTGTTCGTGCGCATCGCGCTGCCGAAGGGATCGGCGGCTTATGACCTGTCGGGCAAATTCGGCGCCGAGCATGACGAGGCGGTAACCCTGCTGCGTCAGGCGCGCCGGGTGTCGCATAAGCTTGGGCTCTGCTTCCATGTGGGCTCCCAATGCCTGAACCCGGTGTCCTACCGCGAGGCCATTGAAAAGGCCCGCGCCATCGTGGCCGAAGCCGGTGTGACGCTGGATATCCTGGATATCGGCGGCGGGTTCCCGGTGGCCTATCCGGATATGGTGCCGCCGCCCTTTGAAGATTACATGGCTGAAATCCGTCAGGCCGTGGCCGACAACGGCTTCGCCGCAACCGAGCTTTGGTGCGAACCCGGCCGTGGTCTTGCGGGCACCGGCGGCAAGGTCATCGTCAAGGTGGAGCATCGCCGTGGCGACAAGCTTTATCTCAATGACGGCACCTATGGCTCGCTGTTCGATGCCGGACAGGGCTTTGGCTGGCGCTATCCGGCACGTCTGATCCGGCCCGATGCCGAGATCAGCGCCACCGATGTGCCGCAGCCGTCGCCGCTTATGAAGCCTTTCAGCTTTTTTGGGCCGACCTGCGATAACATAGATTTCATGAAAGGGCCGTTTTACCTTCCCGAAGACGTGCAGGAAGGTGACTGGATCGAAATCGGGCAACTTGGGGCCTATGGCTTCGCCATGCGCACGGGCTTCAATGGCTTCAAGGCCGATACCACCGTTGCGGTGCGGCCCGAACCCATATTCCCGGTCGAGGTGCCAAAAGCCGCCCGGCCTATTCGCATTCAGGACAAACTTGTGGCCCGCCGCGCCGTGCGCGCCGCTCACAAATAAGGACTCTCATCGTGACCACCACTCCAAACACCAAAGCCGCCATTCTCAACAGCCCGGTCGAACATATCGACATCACGTCTTTTGATGCCCGGCCGATCATCGATTCCATGCGCAAGATGTCCTTCACCTCGCGCGATCTGGCGCGGGCCACCGACATCTACAACATGATGCTCGAAGACAAGAAATGCTCGATCATCCTGACGCTGGCCGGCTCGACCTCGGCCGCCGGCTGCATGCAGGTTTATGTGGAGCTGGTGAAGCGCGGCATGGTTGACGCCATCGTCGCCACCGGGGCCTCCATCGTCGACATGGATTTCTTTGAAGCGCTTGGCTATCGCCATTATCAGGGCAGCCAATTCGTCAATGACATGGATCTGCGCGATCTTTACATCGACCGCATCTATGACACCTATATCGACGAAGAAGAGCTTCAGGCCTGCGATCACACCATCAAGGAAATCGCCGACAGCCTGCCCGCGCGTCCCTATTCCTCGCGCGAGTTCATCTATGAGATGGGCCGCTGGCTGAAAGCCAATTCAAAGAAGAAGGACAGCCTGATCGAGACCTGCTTCGATCATGACGTGCCGATCTTCTGCCCGGCCTTCACCGATTCGAGCGCCGGGTTCGGTCTCGTGGTGCATCAAGTGGAAAACGCCAAGGCCAAAAAGCCTTACATGACCCTCGACGCCATCGCCGATTTCCGTGAACTGACGGACATCAAGGTTGCCGCCGGCACCACCGGTCTTTTGATGGTCGGCGGCGGGGTCCCGAAGAACTTCGTGCAGGACACGGTTGTCTGCGCCGAAATCCTTGGCCATGAAAACGTCGAAATGCACAAATATGCTGTGCAGATCACGGTTGCCGACAGCCGCGATGGCGCTTGCTCGTCCTCGACACTGAAAGAAGCCTGCTCATGGGGCAAGGTCGACATGGCTTACGAACAGATGGTGTTCGCCGAAGCGACGAGCGTTATTCCGCTCCTCGCGTCGGACGCTTATCATCGTGGCCTGTGGAAAGATCGCAGCCCGCGTAAGTTCGGCAAGCTGTTCGATTGATCGGCACGCACCGACTTTGATTTTGAAAGCCGACCTTATAAGGTCGGCTTTCGTCTTTTTAAACTCCGACCGATGAGGCGACCATGGAATTAGATGGCAGATCGATCACCACCGCAAAGCTTGACCAGGCCATGACTGAACTGGTCGCGACGCTTGTGAAATATGGCCTCGATATTGTTGCAGCCATTCTGATCCTGATCATCGGCTGGAGCCTTGCAAACTGGGGCCGCGGGTTTGTCAGCCGGCGCTTGAGCAGGTTGCCGCGCATTGATCTGACGTTGGTCAGTTTCCTGTCGAGCTTCGTTAAATATGCTATCATGATCATTACGGTCATCGCCGTGCTGAGCCAGTTCGGGGTCCAGACCACCAGTCTGATTGCCGTGTTGGGTGCCGCGGGTCTCGCAGTCGGCCTTGCCCTTCAGGGCACCCTCAGCAACGTGGCGGCCGGGGTCATGTTGTTGATTTTCAGACCCTTCCGCGTCGGTGATTCCGTTGAAGTTCAAGGCGCTTCCGGCACGGTCAAGGAGATGTCGTTGTTCGTCACCGAAATCAACACCAGCGAAAATATCCGCATCATGGTTCCGAATGGGCTGATCTGGGCCAATGCGGTCAAGAACATGAGCGTCAATCCCACCCGGCGAATCGAACTCACCCTCGGCGTCGCCCATGAGGCGAAACTGGATCATGTGTTTTCGGTGTTGAAAGACATCATGGCCGCTGACCCGCGCATCCTGCATAATCCGGCCGCCGAAGTGCAGCTTGCAGCCTTCGGGCCGAGCACGCTTGATCTCGCCATACGCGCCTGGACCAAGACGCCGGACTATTGGGCAGTTCGCTTCAGTCTGAATAAATCCATCAAAGAACGCTTCGAAGCCGAGGGCATCGACATCCCCTACCCGCATCAGGTGTCGCTCAATCAGCCCCTTCCACCCGCCGCCAAATAGGACCTTCACATGCGTCTGTTGCTTGCAATTTTCTACCGTTCATGGTGTTTTTCACCATCGGACGGCCCTTTGCCGGGTTTTTCTGTCTGATCCTGCAAATCACCCTGATTGGCTGGATTCCGGCGGCGCTGTGGGCGGTTTATGCGCTCAGTCAGTATAAGACCGAGCAAAAGATCGCCGACGCTCTCAAATATCGCTGATCCTCATGGCTCCGGGTGGTTCACGCGCAAAAGTCCGGACAAATTTTCTTGGCGCGCGGCGCGGCGCGGGATATGCTGCGCCGCAACAGAAGCTGACGAGAGGGACAGCCCGCCATGCAGAAAACGCCCCGGTCTTTCTATAAACCGCTCGCCATCGGCGCACCGCAGCCGCTCAGGGAGCTTCCGGTCAAGCTTGAGCGGATGATCCATTTCTTTCCGCCGCAGAACGAAAAAATGCGCGCCAAGGTGCCGGAGATGGTCGGCAAGGTCGATGTCATCCTCGGCAATCTCGAAGACGCCATCCCGGCTGACGCCAAGGACGCCGCGCGCCGGGGCTTTATCGAGGTGGCGCGCAATACCGATTTCGGCGCGACCGGGCTTTGGACCCGCATCAATTGCCTCAACAGCCCCTGGGTGCTTGAGGACCTGATGGAGATCGTGCCCGCCATCGGCCAGAAGCTGGACGTCATCATGCTGCCGAAGGTCGAGGGGCCGTGGGATATCCATTATCTCGATCAGTTGCTGGCCCAGCTTGAAGCTCGGAACGGCATCACCAAACCGATCATGATCCATGCCATTCTGGAGACCGCCGAGGGCGTCAATAATGTCGAAGCCATCGCCGGGGCCAGCCCGCGCATGCATGGCATGAGCCTTGGGCCCGCCGACCTTGCAGCGTCGCGCGGCATGAAGACCACCCGCGTCGGTGGCGGCCATCCGTTCTATGGCGTGCTGGAGGATGCGAAAGGCGACGGCGTCCCGCGCACGCTGTATCAGCAGGACCCCTGGCATTATACCGTGGCCAAGATGGTCGACGCCTGCATGGCCTATGGCATCAAGGCGTTCTATGGCCCGTTCGGCGATTTCTCCGATCTCGACGCCTGCGAGGCGCAGTTCCGCAATGCGTTCCTGCTCGGCTGCGTCGGTGCCTGGTCGCTGCATCCGACCCAGATCGATATCGCGAAACGGGTGTTCAGCCCGGATGCCGGAGAAGTGATCTTCGCCAAGAAAATTCTTGATGCCATGCCCGATGGCACCGGGGCCGTAATGATCGACGGCAAGATGCAGGATGACGCCACCTGGAAACAAGCCAAAGTCATCGTCGACCTCGCCCGCGAAGTGGCAGCGCGGGATCCGGAACGGGCCGTGGGTTACGGGCTTTGATTTTACCTGTGGTCGCGTGCTTCGAGACGGGGCCTCTGGCCCCTCCTCAGCACGAACGGTGGGTGGGGAAGACCGCCCCCAAGGCTGACGCGGTTTAAATTTCCCGACAACATACCCGTTCGTGCTGAGGAAGCCCCGGGAGGGGCTGTCTCGAAGCACGTGACCTCGTGGTCCTGCCCTTCGAGACGCCCTTGCGGGCTCCTCAGGGCGAACGGTGGGTAGGGAGACAAATGGATTACCGGGTCTAGCCCGGTAATCCAGGGATTTTGGAACTTGTCATGACCAGGCGTGGACACCGGCCATCCATGTTTCAGCCGATGGGGCCGCCGCCGATTTTGGTGATGGCTATGACGGAGGGGCGGGGGGGCATGTCGTCTTTGAAATCGGGCCAGCGGGTGTCGGGGTCGGCGTAGGTGCTGTTGGCGGTGTCGCCGGGGTGTTGTACCGCGAGGAACAGAGTGGTGCCGTCCGGGGTGAAGAATGGGCCGCACATTTCGGCGCCGATGGGGCAGCTGAAAAAGCGGCGGGTCTGGCCGCGTCCCGGGCCTTCTACATCGGCGGCGAATAGGCCGTCGGCAATGTTGCGTTCGGGCAGGCCGTCGGTGGCGATCCAGATGCGGCCTTTGGGGTCGAAGGCGATATTGTCAGGGCAGGAAATCCAGCCGTCGTCGGTGGGCAGCGAATTGTAATGGGCCTGATCACGGGCCACCCGGGGATCACCGCCGAGAATGAAGATATCCCATTTATAGACATCCGCCGTGTGATCGGCGGCCTTGCCGCGTCCGCCGGGCGGGGTCATTTCGATGATATGGCCATCGCGGTTGCGCGGCCGTGGGTTGGCACCGTCGATATCGGCCGGTTTGCGTTTCAGGTTGTTGGTCAGGGACGCAAAGACGCTGCCTGTGACCGGATTGGTTTCCACATCCTCGGGCCGGTCCATGGGGGTTGCCCCCAGAAGATCCCCGGCGCGGCGCGCCTCGATCAGCACATCGGCTTGTGAGGCGAAGCCGTTCTCCACCGTGAGCGGGCCCTGCCCCCAGATGAGCGGCAACCAGCGCAGAGTGCCGTCCTCGGAAAACTGCGCCACCGACAGCACGCCGTCATCCAGCAGATCGCGGTTGCGTTCGCGGTTGCGGGCATCGAATTTGCCGCGCGTTATGAAGCGATACAGATATTCGTTGGCCGTATCATCGCCCATGTAACACACCACGCGGCCGTCCTTGTTGACGAGGGTGGTTGCCGCCTCATGGAAAAACCGGCCAAGCGACGTGCGTTTGACCGGCGTGGCATGAGGATCATAGGGGTCGATTTCGACCACCCAGCCGAAGCGATTGGGCTCGTTCGGTTCTTCCTCGACGTCAAAGCGTTCGTAGATATGAGCCCAGCGGAAGGCATAGGCCGCGCCGATGCCATAGCGATGATGGTTCGCGGCTTCCACCGTGCGGGCGGGGCGGCCGGTGAAATATTTATTGATGTTTTCCTCGCCGCTCAGGATCGTGCCCCAGGGCGTCACCCCACCCGAACAATTGGTGAGGGTGCCGATCACCCGCGTGCCGGTGGGGTCGTCTTCGGTCTTCAGCCGGTCATGGCCGGCGGCCGGGCCGCCGACCCGGAAGATGGTCGAGAGTGCGTCGATGCGGCGGTTGAACAGGCTGTCCGGCACCGTCTCCCACTGGCCGTGGCTGCGCTTGATCTCGATCACCGTATGGCCATGGGCGGCCATCTCGATATCGACCATGCGCTTTGGCATGGCTTTTTGCATACCGGGCTTGAGGTCCGGGTACATGAGATGCGGGATCGTATACTCATGATTGACGCAAAGCAGCCCGCGATCGGACGATTTGGACCCGAGCGGCAGCGGCACATAGCCGATGAAATCATTGTTATAGCCGAACTGCCGCTGCTGGGCCTCGGCGGTCTGGTTGTTCGGGTCGAAGGGAGGCGCATCCTTCGCCACCGGATCGCCCCAACGGATCAGAACCTCGGCCCGGTAACCCGGCGCGATGTGATGATGCGGGTCATTGCCGCGCTCGACTTCGGAAAAGGTCAGGCTGGACCCGCGCGCTTTGGCCGCTCCGGCAAGCGCCGTGCTGCCGAAAAGAGCACCGAGGGCCAGCGCTCCGCCCCCCAGAATCTGGCGACGATCCAGACGAACGTCAACAAGCTCGGCAAGTGTCTGGCGGGTGACCGGGGGCATGATAAATCCTCACGCAAAAATGCGCGCAGAGAGCATCACGAGCCAGCCCCCGCGTCAAGTGCGACTTTGACGATTTGTTCAATCCCGAGCCCCGCGAACAGCGCCACAATCATGCCGAGAAAGCCCGGCCAGATGAAGCGCAGCATAGGACCGCCACCGAGAACCGCGACAAAACCAGCCTTGGCCAGACTGTTGGAGGTTACGCCGATGAGAATGGAGACGCTTGCAACAATGAGCGAAAGCCCCGCCGTGCTGCCGCGCGAGGCCGTCACCGTGATGGCGTCCACATCGACGATCCCGGCCACCGCCGCCACGTAATACAGGCCCTGATCACCGACCCAGGCCCGCGCCGCCGCCGCCGCCAGCATCACCAGCGCCAGCAGAACCCCGAACTGGATCGGAGTCGCGATATCGAAACTGGATTCCGGAGCCTCGATCTCGCCCTCATGAGCGCCTTCGTCCCGGCGCGGCGACCATATCCGCCAGGCCGCGAACAGCCCGACGATCATGGCGAGCGCAAACGGCAATAACAGAGTTTCCGCCAAAGCCGGAGACAAGGCGAAGGTCACGATCAGCACGCGGGGAAACATGATGGTGGAAGCGGCCAGAATGCCCGCCGCCAGCATGGGCGCGAGCTCCCGCCGTCCGGTGCCCATGCGCGAGAAACTGACGGCAATGGCGGTGGAGGACACGAGCCCGCCTAGAACGCCGGTCAGCAGAATGCCCTTGCCCGGCGCCATCCATTTGACCGCGAAATGCCCGAGCAGCGAGATGGCGCTGATCAGCACCACCATCCACCATAACTGATAGGGATTGAGCGCCTGCCACGGGCCATAGCCCTGATTGGGCAGCATGGGCAGGACAATGGCGGAAATGATCAGGAACTGAAGGGCGGCGTTGATTTCACTGCGCTCCACCCCGGCGATGAAGCGATGCAGGCTGTCTTTCATGCCAAGCACCACCGTCATGGCGACGGCGACGGCGGCGGCGATTTCAAATTCCTGAAACCCGGCGCAGATGCCGACGACAAAGGTAATGATGGCGGCGATGAAGGTGGTGATGCCGCGCGCCCCGGTGATCGATGGCCGCACCGCCGTCACCACCAGAATGAGCCCGAAAATGGCAAAGGACATCAGCCCGTAAAGCCGCAGGCCCATGGCTTCGAGAACCGCCGTGAAGCCGCCGAGCAACCCGATCAGCGCAAAACTGCGCACCCCGGCATAGCGGCCGCCGACCGGCTCGGCCCGCAGGCTCCAGCCGCGCTCAAGGCCGACCAGCAGGCCAAGTCCCAGGGCGACCCCAAGCGCCAGAAAAGTCTCAACCGTAGCGAGTGGCGGCGTCAGCGACACATCTACTCTCCATCATTGCTGCCCCATTGTTTGCCGGCATCACCGCAAAGTCCATGAAAAGCACAGACAAATGACTTATACTGACAAGTGATGAGCGATGACACCGACAGTTGGGCCAAAGCCCGCGCTGACATGGTGGCCACGCAATTGAAAGCGCGCGGCATCGCAGACAAACGCGTGCTGGAGGCCATGGGTAAAATCCCGCGCCATTTGTTCGTGCCCGAGGATATGCAGCCGCTCGCCTATGACGATGGCGCGCTGCCGATCGGCGAAGGCCAGACCATTTCACAACCCTATATTGTCGCCCGCATGCTGGAGCTGCTGAGCCTCAAGCGGCGCGACCGGGTGCTTGAGGTCGGTACCGGGTCGGGCTATGGCGCGGCGGTGCTTGGGCATCTGGTGGAGCGCGTGGTGACCATGGAACGCCTGCCGCATCTGGCGCGGGCGGCGCGCGGGCGGTTCAGCAACCTTGATATGGACAATGTGACTGTGATCACTGGGGACGGCACGCTCGGCTATCCCTTGAAGGCTCCCTATGACGCTATTCTGGTCAGCGCCGGGGGGCCGTCGGTCCCGAAGGCCCTCACCGATCAGCTGGCCCCGGGCGGGCGGTTGATGATCCCGGTCGGCGCGGCAGAATTTTTACAGAACCTGCTGCTGATCGAGCGGCACGGTGCGGAGCTCAGGACAACGGTCCATGAGGCGGTCCGCTTCGTGCCGCTGATCGGCGAACAGGGATGGTGACGGCTTAGCCGATACGGGACAGAAGCGCCGCCGCCTGATCGATCACCGCCGCCTGATGAGGCTGCAAGCCTTGCCCGCCCATGCCGCCGAGCAAGGCCATGAACGGATCCTCGACACCGGTCGAGATACCCGACAACGCCTCCATCACCGCGAGGCCGTAGAAGGGCACTGTCGGCGGGTTATATCCACCCTCATGACACATGACGAGGCGGCCGTCACAGAGCCGCGCGGCGGCGTCCACCAATATTCGCGTCAGGCTGCGATAACCTTCCGAATGCATCATCATGCGGCCGAGGGGATCATGACCCCCGGCATCAAAGCCCGACGGCACGAAAATGAGATCGGGCTTGAAGCGGTCGAGCGCCGGGATGACCACCCGTTCGAATGCCGCCACATAAGCGCCGACGCCGGAGCCCGGCGGCAGAGGGATATTGATGTTATAGCCCGCGCCCGCGCCGCCGCCGTTCGCCTCCACCCCGCCGGTATCGGGCGGGAAGCAGTGATCCTGATGCAGCGAAATGGTGAGGGCGCGCGGGTCTTCCCAGAAAATCGACTCGGTGCCGTTGCCGTGATGGACATCCCAGTCCACATAGGCGATGCGTCCGAGGCCGCGCGCCTCCAAAGCGTGGTAACCGGCAATGGCGGCGTTCGCCAGCATGCAGAACCCCATGCCGCTGTCGCGCACCGCGTGATGTCCCGGTGGGCGCACCAGGGCATAGGCATTGCGCACCTGGCCATCGAGCACGGCGTCGGTGGCTGCGATCACCCCGCCCGCCGACAGCCGGGCGATCTCGAAGCTGCCGGTGCTGAAGGGCGTGAGCCCTCCGGCGTCGCCGCCACGGTCGAGGCTTTGAGCTTCAATACGGGCGATATAGTCGGGCGCATGAACCCTTAGGATTTCCTCACGGGTGGCCTTGCGCGGCTGGATCACAGCCAGCTGATCGAGCAGGCCGGTGACTTCAAGCAGGTTTTTAAAACGCCGCTTGGTCTCCGGATTTTCCGCATGCTGACCGGGCTGGATGGGGTAGCCCGCGGGCATGACCCCGGCATAATTCCCGGTGTCATGCCACATATAAAGTTCATGCCAGACAAGTCCCGTGGTCATGAGTGCTATCCTTTAGTGGCTGGCGAAAACGGGCGGCACGCGCCCGGTCCAGGGGCAGGCTTGTTCAAGCTGACCGGCGAGGCTGAACAGGATCTCCTCCCGGCCATAACGCGCCACGATCTGCATGCCGATCGGCAACCCGTCTCCGCCCTGATGGAGCGGCAGCGACATAGCCGGTTGGCCGGTCATATTGAACAGCGGCGTGAAGGGCGAGGTCTGGAACACCCGCCGGGGCCATTCGCGGGCATCGACGCCCTGTTCGTCCGCGTTGTGGAAGCCGATCGCCTGCGGCGGCTGCGGCAGGGTCGGCGTCAGCAGGACATCGTATTGTTCAAAGAACGGCGCCACACTGCGGCAAACCTGATTGCAGGCGGCGTCGGCCCCGAGATATTGCTTGGCCGTGAGGCTGCTGCCGAACTCATAAGCCGCAAGCGTCGTCGCTTCGAGCGTGTCAGGGCCGATAGCACGTCCGGTGAGACCGGCAATGCCATCGATCCAGGTGGCGATATTGGCGCTCCAGATCACGGCGTTGGTTTCGATGAAGCTGTCCCAGCTCATGCCGAGGTTTGGGCTCGCGTCCTCCACATGATGGCCGAGATCCCCGAGCAGCCGTGCGGTGTCTTCGAGAGCCGCAGCGATGTCCGGGGCCGTGCGCCAGCCGCCCCAGGCATTGACCATGAATCCCACCCGCAACGGCCGCGGCGCCCGCGATACCGCTTCGAGATAGGACCGCGCCGGACGGGCGATTTCAAACGGATCCCCGATGCCCGGACCTTCGGTGGCATCAAGGGCCGCGGCGCTGTCGCGGACCGTGCGGCTGACCACATGTTCAACCCCGAAGCCATTGAGTGCAGTACCCGTATCCGGCCCGAGCGGCGTGCGACCGCGCGTTGGCCGCAAGCCCACAAGACCACAGACCGACGCCGGAATGCGGATCGAGCCGCCGCCGTCATTCGCATGAGCAAGCGGCAAGATGCCCGCCGCCACCGCCGCAGCGGACCCGCCCGACGAACCGCCGGCCGAACGTTCGGTGTTCCACGGATTATGCACCGGCCCATGCAACAGATTTTCGGTCGAAAGATTATAGCCCATCTCGGGCGATTTGGTGCGGCCGAGCACATTCAACCCGGCCGCCCGATAGCGCACCATCAGATCGGTATCATGAGGGGCCACCATACCGGCAGCAAGACGGCTGCCGCCTTCTATCTTTTTACCGGTTTCATGGATCACCAGATCCTTCACCATGAACGGCACGCCGCGAAACGGACCAGCGGGAAAATCATCGAGCGAGCGCGGCTGGGCCCGTTCCGGATAGGTTTCAATCACCGCATGAACTTCCGGATTGACGCGGGCAACGGCTTCGAGCGCGGCGGCTGCCGTCTCGGCCGGAGACACCTCGCCCTTTTGCATCAGGTCGGCGAGGCCGAGGCCATCATATCGCACATACTCGCTGATTTTCATGAAACTCTCCATTCATCCATTAGTCGGAAGACAGTCGTTCATCCTCACCGACAGGCCTAGAAACTGGCCTTGACGCTTGCGCCCCATTCCCGCGGACGGGCCCAGGTGGCTTCCACAAGACCGAAGGACGCGATGTCGGCAACACCGCCGACAAAATAACGCTCATTGGTCAGGTTCGTGACAAACAGAGCAAATTCCCACATCTCGTTCGGCGAGTGATAGCTGATGCGGCTATTGATCAGGCTCATGCCTTTCTGGATGAGTTCGGGCGTGTTGACGGCATCCATGGCGATCTTGCTGTGGTAATTCCAATCCGCGCGCAGGGCGATGTCACCCGCCTTCTCGCCGAGCGGGAAGCGATATTCCGCCGAAGCATTCAGCGACCATTTAGGCGTGTTGACAAACTTGTTGGTGATTTGCAGCGGCAGCACCAGACCGACGCTGTCGAGCGGATTGAACTTGGTATATTTCGCGTCCATATAACCGATCGCCCCGGTCACCGTCAGACCTTCGGCGGGCAGTGCCGTGAGTTCGACTTCTGCACCCTTGATGCGGCCCTTGGCGGCGTTCCGGGTTTCCGGCGCGACACCATTGAAAATCGTCACCTGAATATCCTTGTAATCGGAATAGAAGGCGGAGGCGTTGAGGCGCACGTGATTGTCGAGGAACTGACTTTTGAAACCGACTTCATAAGTCGTGAGTTTTTCGGGATCGAACGGCCGCGGCTCAAGCGTCGGCACCACATAACGACCGGTGAACCCGCCCGATTTGAAGCCCTTGGCATAGGATGCATAGGTCATGAATTCCCCGGTCCAACGGTAATCAAGACTGACCTTCGGCGTGACGTCATCGAAGTTCTTTTTACCCACCGGATTGGCCAGCGCGAGAATGCCGAGATCGGTGAAATACTGATTGACCGTGGCTTTCTTTTTGTCTTCCGAATAGCGGATGCCGCCCGACAGATTGAGTTTATCGGTGATGGCATAATTGAGATTGAGGAAGGCGGCATAACTGCGATTATCGACGATGGTCGGGCCATGGATCGACAGCGGAATGCCGAGCGCTTCGAAAATACCCCAGCCGATATTGGCGGTCACATCGTCAGAGCCGGTTTCCTTGAAATAATAGGCTCCGGCGAGCCAGGTCAGGCGATCATTCATAGCCTTGCCGGTGAACTGGAATTCCTGACTGAACTGTTCCGTATCCATGACGTTCGAGGTTTGAACCAGGACCACCGGCGAGCCATCGGGATCGCGGCCAAAGTCCGCTTTCACCTTGCGGTAGGCGGTGATGGATTTCACGGCCACCGGACCCGCGTCCCAATCCACCGTCATGCTGAGACCCCAGACATCCAGGTTTGATCCGGTGGGGCCGGTGGCATAGGAAGTATTTTTTTCGTGCGGCAGCCAGCGGCTGTCATAGGGAAGGCCGGTCACCGGCGCGACGAACATATTATAAAGCCCGGTGATCGCCCCGCCGCCAAACTCGGAAAGCGGACGATCCCAGACGAGCGTTGTCACCGGCGACTCTTCGCGGGCACGGGTGTAATCCGCGCTCAGATTGATTTCGATATTTTCACTCGGCAGCAAGCGAAACGCGCCGCGTACGGAATTGGTGTTCTGATTGCCATATTTCTGATCGGTCAAAAGACGACGCCCAAAGCCATCGCGATTTTTCGACGAGGCGGAAATGCGGGCGAAGAATTTGTCCTCGATAATCGGAATATTGACTGACAGTCGAGCGTCAATGCGATTGTAGCTGCCCATGGTCACTTCGCCCATGCCGGCGAATTTGCCATCCGGTTTTTTGCTGGTGAGGTTGATGGCGCCGCCGATGGTGTTGCGACCAAAGAGCGTGCCTTGCGGCCCGCGCAACACTTCAACTCGTTCAAGATCGAGGAGATCGAGCACACCACCCACCGAGCGCGAGATATAGACGCCATCGAGATAAAGACCGACGCCGGGATCGACTGTCAGAATGAAATCCGTCTGACCGATGCCGCGAATGAAAATGGCGGCCGCGTTCGAGGCGCCGCTGATCGGTGCCGTGGCATCGAATTTCATATTCGGTGTGGCGTCGCCGATCTGAGAAATATTGCTCATGCCGCGTTTTTCAAGATCGGTCGCGGTAAAGGCGGTGATGGAAATCGGCGTGTCCTGCAGCGCTTCTGAAAATTTGCGCGCGGTGACCATGATTTCTTCAAGCCCGAAAGTCTCCTGAGCCGCCGCCACAGATGTCAGCCCCAGTGTCACCCCAAGTGTCACCCCCACCGATTGCAACAGCATGGTCCGATAGCGCGTCAGTGCCGCATGCGAGCGCATGGTTCCCTCCCTTATGAATTTATTATGTCCCCGACGGCGACGTTGATTCTCCGCCCGTAGTCTTGTGCTTAGCCCGCAATGCCGGGTTAGTCCCGCCCCCAAAGTGGGGGCTGGATGAAATAATTTTGGCCCCTACTTAAGGGTGGGGGGAGGGTTTCGCCGTCATTGCGAGGCGCAGCCGAAGCAATCCAGACTCTTCGGCGGGAAGGCTGGATTGCTTCGGCTGCGCCTCGCAATGACGAAAGGGGGTTAGGCTTGCATCACAGGTTTCATCTGTTGCGCGGCTAAGACGGCGGAGGTGCGGTTTTCGACGCCGAGTTTCTGGAAGATATTCTTGATATGCCATTTGACCGTGTTTTCGGTAATGGCCAGTTCCTGCGCGATCGTGCGGTTGCTTTTGCCGGCGGCCATGAGACCGAGCACGTTGCTTTCGCGGCTGCTCAGGAGATCACGCGGCGGTTGGCCTGCTGCGACGTCCGCACGGGCCGGGGGTTCGAACCCGGCAAGCAGCTGTCGGAGATAATGAGCCGGCACCTCAGGGTCGCGGTCGAGCATGCGCAAAAGATCACGCACATAGGGCCCCTCATCGAGGAAATGCCGCACATAGCGTTCGGATTCGCCGAGCAGAACCGCTTCCCGCACCAGGGCCCGGGCCTGCGCGATCTCTCCACTCTGGCGTAAGGCTTCGGCGGTGAGCAGCAGAAGTTCGATCACGCGCTGAAGGCGTCCGGCCTCGCGCGCCGCCGCCAGCACCGGACGCAGCAGCAGAAGCGCCGCCGCCCCCTGACCATCGAAAATGCGGAAGCGCGCGCGGATCACATCATGGAGGGCGGTCACGCGGAGCCAGGAGCCGGGCTGGCTTTCGGGTTTGCTTTCAAGCGGGATCTGTTCCTCCCGCAGACGCTCCCGCGCGGCCTCCAGATCGCCGCGCAGCAACAGGGCACGCAGTTCATCATGCAGAGCTTGCGCGCGTTGGCGGCCAAAATATTTGCGGCCGCAAATCTCGCGCACACGGTCATGATAGGTCCGCGCCTCCCCATGGCGGCCCTGACTGTCCTTGATCCGGGCCATGGTCAAATAGCCCATGACCTGCGGCTCCACATGGCCGCATTCGTCAAGGATGCTGAGATAGGGCGCGATCAGTCCTTCGGCATCGGCGATGCGGTTCCATTCATATAAAACCGTGCCACGCAGGACATTGGCCAAAGCAACGCCGGGGGCAAGGCAATTGCTGCGGTCGGCGATATCCGCCGCCTGTTGAAACCGCGCCGCCGCCGCATGAAGATGCCCTTGGGCCAATTCTACCAGACCGAGAAAGCAATCGGCATAGACCACACCGAAAGGCGCGTCGTCCTCCCGATGCATCTCGCGGGCGCGAGCCAGGATCTCCCGCGCTTCGGCAAAGCGTCCGCAGGCCGAAAGCGCAAAGCCGCGAATATTGGCGGTCACGGCGCCGATCCAGGTGCGGTCTTTTGGGGCGCAGTCCGTCGGTTCGATGGAGAGGTCGAGAACCGCTTCCACATCGTCGCAGGCAATGGCGATCCCGGCCCGAAGCGCGTCAATTTCCGCCGCGATCTGTGTCGGGGTAAGATTACCGATGCTTTCCCCCCGGGCCTGACGTTCGGCGATCATGCGTTCAGCCCGGCGCAATTCTGTCACCGCGCGATCGGGATCCCGCATATGGAACAAGGCCCAGCAGCGGAACAGTGGCAGACGCGGACGGCGTTCGATGACCGAAAGCGGTAGACGACCGATCCAGTCTTCCACCCGCGCCATGGCCCCGACCTTGAGCATGCCATGAGCATGTTCTTCCACCAGCGCGGCAACGCTGTCGTAATCGCCCGCCTTCATCACATAGGTCACGGCCTCAAGCGGCAGATTGGCAGCGGCGAACCAGCGACCGGCGCGGCCATAAAGATCGGCCGCCATGCCGGGGTGGCTGCGATCGAGATGCTGACGTAGAAAATCGCTGAACAGATGGTGATAACGGTACCATTTCTGCTCGCGGTCGAGCGGCAGGATGAACAGCCCGTCGGCTTCAATCTCCTGCAACAGATGATGCGAGTCCGTGCGCCCGGTGACGGCATCACAGAGCGACGCGTTCAAGCGGTCGAGCACGCCGGTCTTCAACAGAAAATCACGCACATCGGCACGCTGACGATTGAGCACATCGGCGGCGAGATAATCGGCCACCTCCCTCAGGCTGCCTGAAAAAGACGAAATAAACGTCTCCCATGATCCCGCATCGCGCAGGGCGAGGGTGGCGAGTTGCAGGCCTGCGGCCCAGCCTTCGGTGCGTTCCTGAAGGGTCGCGACCTGTTGCCCGTCGAGCCTGCCGCCAAGCTCCGCCCGCAAAAAACGTTCGGTCTCGGCATCATCGAAACGAAGATCGGCGAGACCGAGTTCGCGCAGCTCCCCGCGCACGCGCAGGGTCGCGACCGGCAGACCCGGGGTGCTGCGACTGGCGATCACCAGATGGAAATTGGCCGGTGCCAGAGCCAGAAGTGTCGCCACCACCGCCCCTACTTCGGGGCCGTCGACCGTGTGGTAATCGTCGAGAAAAAGCGCCACCGTGCGGCCTTCGGACACCAGATCATTCACAAGACGACCAATGACCTTTTGCGGCTGGATATTGCCCTGACTCTCCAGAAGCTCGGCGGCGTCGCTGCCGATCGAGGGATCAATACCGCGCAAGGCCCCGATCACATAACCGAGAAACGACCGCAGCTCCCGATCATCGGCGGCGAGCGAGACCCAGCAGGGGGTCACCCCGACCTCGGCCATGGCGTGATACCATTGCGCCATGAGCGTGGTCTTGCCGAAGCCCGCAGGGGCCGCAACCAGGGTCAATTTGCGCAGACCCTCGCGCCGTATCAGCTCGTTCAGCCGCCGACGCGGCTGCATGGCCCGCCCGCCCAAGGGCGGCGTGAGCTTGGTCAGTATGAGATCGTTCTGCAAACTCGGCACGTCGCGCGACTCCCCCCGTGAGCTGCCCGGTCCGCCAGACTCTTGATGGTCTGATCGAGACAGTCCAGTCACGGTAACGCGGGGCCCATGAGGAAATCAAGTCAGGCGATGTCGCGCCAGCGGTGACAGGCGATCTCGTGACCGGGAGCGGTGACCTCAAGGCGCGGCCGCGTGGTGCGGCAGATGTCCGCCACATGGGGGCAGCGGGTTGAAAACACACAGCCGCGCGGCGGATCGAGCGGTGACGGCAGATCGCCCGCGACCGGCGGCGCGTCGAGCGGGGCATCGGGATCGGCCACCGGCACCGAGGCGAGAAGCGCCCGCGTATAGGGATGCCCCGGCCGGGCATAGAGCGCGTCACGGTCGGCGATTTCCATGACCTGACCAAGATAAAGCACCATGACGCGGTGACTGATATGGCGCACCACCGCCAGATCATGGCTGATGAACAACAGCGTCAGGCCGAACTCCCGTTGCAGATCCATCAGCAGATTGACGATCTGCGCCTGAATGGAGACATCGAGCGCCGACACCGGTTCATCACAAAGCACCAGGCGCGGGCGCAGGATCATGGCCCGGGCGATGCCGATGCGCTGGCACTGGCCGCCGGAAAATTCATGGGGATAGCGGTTGACGGTCTCGGGCCGGAGGCCGACCTGCTCCATCATGGCGGCCACGCGCGCGCGGATTTCGGTGCGGGTCAGACCGGGTTCAAGCGCGCGCAAGGGCTCGGCGATGATGGCCCCCACCGTCATGCGCGGGTCGAGGCTTGCGAGCGGGTCCTGAAAAATGATCTGCAACTCCTTACGCCGGAGCCGCATGGCGCGCGGGTCGAGGGCGGCGAGATCATCGCCCTGCCACAGGACTTCGCCCGCTGTCGGCTCAATCAGACGCAGGATGGCGCGGCCGAGCGTCGATTTGCCGCAACCGGATTCGCCGACGATGCCGAGGGTCTCGCCCTCCCGTACGGAGAAACTTACGCCGTCCACGGCCTTGAGCTGAGTGATCTGCGGGATCAGAAAGCCGCCGGTGCGGATGGGGAAATGGACTTTGAGGTCGGTGACCTTGAGCAGCGCTTCGGTCATCCTGCCACCTCCTCCACAAGATGGCAGGCGGCGGCGGAGTCCGGGCCTGTCACAAGCAATTCCGGGCGCGTGGTCAGACAGCGCTCATGCACATGGGGGCAGCGATCGGCAAAGGCGCAGCCGGGCGGCAGTGACAGCAGGTTCGGCGGCTGGCCAGGAATGGCGGCCAGACGCCCGCCCTGTTGCGCCGTCAGGCCCGGGCGCGATTGCAGCAGCGCCAGCGTATAGGGATGGCGGGGGCGATGAAAAATATCGCGCACGGGGGCGCTTTCGACCACCCGCCCCGCATAGAGCACCATCACCCGGTCGGCTAGCCCCGCCACCAGACCAAGGTCATGGGTTATGAGCGCGAGCGCCCGCCCGCTTTGATCTTTCAAGCGCTTGAGCAGCACCAGAATTTGCGCCTGCACGGTGACATCGAGGGCGGTCGTTGGTTCATCAGCGATGACGAGGTCCGGGGACGACATGAGCGCCATGGCGATCATCACCCGCTGACGCATGCCGCCCGACAATTCATGAGGATATTGGGTCATGCGCCGCGCGGCGTCCGGAATGCGCACGCTGTCGAGCATGGCGATGGCCGCCGCCGTGGCCGCCTGCTTCCCGAGGCCCTTGTGGAACAGCAGAACCTCCGCCAGCTGGGTGCCGATGGTGAGATGGGGCGTGAGCGCCGTCATCGGGTCCTGAAAAATCATCGTCATGCGGTCGCCGCGCACGGCATTGAGGGCGCGGGGATCGAGCCCGAGCAGCTCCTGCCCCTTGTAACGCACCGATCCGCTGGCCCGGCCATTCGTGGCAAGCAAGCCCATGGCGGCCATGAAGATCTGGCTTTTACCCGAGCCGCTTTCGCCGACGATGCCGAGGCAATCGCCGGAGCGGATGGAAAAGCTCACCTCCGTCGCCGCCGTCACCAGACCGTCCGGAGTGGTGAAGGAGATGCCGAGATTTTCGACCTTGAGCACTGCGTCCATCATCAGCGGTCCTTGGGGTCAAGCGCATCGCGCAACCCGTCACCAAGGAAGTTGAACGAAAACAACAGCAGCGCCAGCGTGCCCGCCGGGAACAACAGCATCCAGGGCGCGGTCTCCATCTCGTCCGCGCCTTCGGAGATGAGCACGCCAAGGCTTGTGAGCGGTTCCTGCACACCGAGGCCAAGAAAGCTCAGGAAGCTTTCGGTCAGGATCACCTGTGGGATGGTCAGGGTCATATAGACCACGATGGGGCCGAGCAGATTGGGCACGATATGGCGGACAATGATCATGAAGCGGCCGACGCCCGCAGCCTCTGCCGCCTCGACAAATTCCTTCTGGCGCAGGCTGAGAGTCTGGCCACGCACGATGCGCGCCATGGTCAGCCATTCCACCGCCCCAAGCGCCAGAAACAGCAGAATGATATTACGCCCGAACAGGACCATCAGAAGAATGACGAAAAACATGAAGGGCAAGGCATACATGATGTCGACAAAGCGCATCATCAGATTGTCGACCCGCCCGCCGAGATAACCCGCCGTGGCGCCGTAAAGAATCCCGATCACCAGACTGACCGTGGTTGCAGCCATTGCCACCAGCAGCGATATGCGCGCGCCGACCAGACTGCGCACAAAAAGATCGCGACCGACGGCATCGGTGCCGAACAGGTATCCTGCAGCGAGCGAGGGCGCGCGGGCCACGTCATCGAAATAAAGTTCATCAAACGGATGCGGCGACAGCAACGGGCCAACGATGGCACAAAGCGCAATCACGGCGATGATTGCGCCGGCCACCACCGCAGCCCTGTTGCGACTGAGACGACGAAAAGCATCCTGCCACAGCGAGCGGCCCTTGACGGCAACGGTCATCGGTACCTCACGCGCGGGTCAAGCAGGGCATAGATCAGGTCCACCGCGAGATTGAGCAGCATGATCAGCACCGCATAAAAGATCACCACCCCAAGCACCAGGGTATAATCGCGATTGAGCGCTCCTTGCACGAAATACCGGCCGATGCCGGGCAGCCCGAAAATCTGTTCAATCACCACCGAGCCGGTGATGATCCCCGCGATCGCCGGTCCAAGAAAACTCACGACCGGCATCAGCGCCGCCTTCAGGGCGTGATGCGTGAGGATGCGATGCATGGGTAAGCCCTTGGCCCGCGCTGTGCGGATGTAATTCGCATGCAGCACCTCGATCATGCTGCCGCGCGTGAGGCGGGCGATATAGGCGAGATAGGGCAAGGTCAGCGCCGTCACCGGCAGCACCATTTCCCGCCAGCCGCCGGTATTCCATCCGGCCACCGGCAACCATTTGAGATAAACCCCGAAAGCGAGCGCAAGGAGCGGCGCCACCACATAGCCCGGCAAGGCGATGCCGGTCATGGCGAAGCCCATGACCAGATGATCGACGCGACTGTTCTGGCGCAGCGCCGCAAGCGACCCGGCGGCGATGCCAAGCAGGCTTGCGAGCAGAATAGCCATGCCGCCGATCTTGAGACTGACCGGGAAGCCCGCCGCGATCAGCTCGCCGACGGTGAAGTCCTTATATTTATAGGACGGCCCGAAATCACCGCGCAGCAGATTGCCGACATAAATGCCATATTGGACGATCAGCGGCTTATCGAGATGATAGGCGGCCTTGATATTGGCCTCGATCTCGGCAGGCAGGGTGCGTTCGGCATCAAACGGCCCGCCCGGCGCCACCCGCATCAGAAAAAAGGCCAGCGTCACAATAACAAAAAGCGTCGGAATGGCAGCCAACCCCCGGCGCAACGCGTAAGCCCACATATCCGTCCCCTCGTTACCCGGGGAGCCTAGCACAAGCGGCAAAATAGCGGCAATATATGCGGCGAAGGAGAACTCTGATGGAACAGGCAACATTCGCCATGGGCTGCTTTTGGGGCGTGGAAGTCACCTTTCGCAACACCCCCGGCATAAGCGACGCCCTTGTCGGCTATAGCGGCGGCAGGACCGAGCACCCGACCTATAAAGAGGTCTGCAGCGACAGCACCGGCCATGCCGAGGTGGTGCATGTGACGTTCGACCCGAAGGTCATATCCTATGACGCGCTTTTGGATGTGTTCTGGGCCAATCACGACCCTACCACCTTGAACCGGCAGGGACCGGATGTGGGCAGCCAGTACCGTTCGGCGATCTATTATTATTCCGACGCCCAACGCGATGCTGCGGTAGGTTCAAAAGCCCGCTGGGCCGACCGCTTCACCCGCCCCATCGTCACCGAAATCACCCCCGCCGCGACATTTTATCCAGCCGAGGATTATCACCAGCGCTACCTGGAAAAACGCGGCCTAGCGAGTTGTCATATCTGAGTGGGACGGCTGTCATTGCGAGGCGTAGCCGAAGCAATCCAGTCTCGCCGTTTCACAGGCGGGGCCGAAGGACTGGATCGCCACGCCGCTTACGCGGCTCGCGATGACGCCATCTCTAACTCTTATTGTCATTACCGGGCTTGACCCGGTAATCCATGGTTCAACCGACTGAGTGGCGGACAGATGGATTGCCGGGTCAAGCCCGGCAATGACAGGTTTGGGGGATGGAGGGCGAGCTGCCATCTCGGAAAGCCTCGTCATTGCGAGGCGTAGCCGAAGCAATCCAGTCTCGCCGCTTCACAGGTGGCTCCAAAGGCCTGGATCGCCGCGCCGCTTACGCGGCTCGCGATGACGGGTATCTATGACTCTTGTTGTCATTACCGGGCTTGACCCGGTAATCCATGGTTCAACCGACTGAGCGGCGAACAGATGGATTGCCGGGTCGAGCCCGGCAATGACAGGGGAAGGTAGGAATAACAGGGGAAGGCAGAAACGACAGGGAATCTCCGGCTCAGATATCCTGTGCCAGCCTTCCATACAGTTCCGGGCGGCGGTCTCGGAAGAAGCCGAAGGCGGCGCGTTTTTCGTGGGCTTTGGCTAGGTTTAAGGTTTCCACCAGAACGCCTTCTTCACCAGGTTGCAGTTCGGCGGTGATGTCGCCGAAATGGTTGGTTACGAAGGAATGGCCGTAAAAACTTTGGCCTTCTTCGGTGCCGATGCGGTTGGCGGCCACCACGGGCACGATGTTGGACACCGCGTGGCCGATCATGGCGCGTTGCCACATGCGGCGGGTGTCGAGTTCGGGTTCTTCGGGCTCCGAGCCGATGGCGGTCGGGTAGAACAGGACCTCCGCCCCCATCAGCATCATGGCGCGGGCGACCTCCGGATACCATTGGTCCCAGCAGATGCCGACGCCGATGGTGGCCTTGCGGGTTTTCCAGACTTTGAAGCCGGTGTTGCCGGGGCGGAAATAATATTTTTCCTCATAGCCCGGGCCGTCGGGGATGTGGCTTTTGCGGTAGATGCCCATGATCTCGCCCATCTCGTCGATCATGACCAGGGTGTTGTAATAATGCGGTCCGTCGCGTTCGAAGATCGAGGTCGGGATGGCCACCTTATGGGCGCGGGCGATCCTTTGCATTTCGATCACCGCCGGATGTTCAGCCACCGGATAGGCGCGGGCAAAAAAGCTTTCATGCTCGTGACGGCAGAAATAGTAGCCCTGGAACAGCTCCGGCGGCAGGATGACGTCGGCGCCCTTCCCGGCGGCTTCGATCACGAGCGTGGCGGTGTTGGCGATATCGGCCTTCATATCGTCGGTGAAGCTCAGCTGCAGGGCGGCGACGGTGATCTCGGTCATGTTCAGGCTCCCAAAACCGGCTGCTGCTGGGTGATGCAATGGAACGAGCCGCCGCCGGTCAACACGTGGCCCGCAGGCAATCCGATGGTGCGGCGGCCGGGGAACAGCTGGGCGATGGCGGCCACCGCCGCATCGTCATAGTCGCTGCCATAAACCGGGACCACAACGGTTGTGTTGCCGATGTAGAAATTCATATAGCTCGCCGGGATCGGCTCGCCGTCTTCGTCGGCGATCAGGCCGGGAGACGGGATGAGCGCCACCTTGAGGCCTTCGGCTTCGAGCACGCGACGGGTTTCGGCATAGATTTCGGCGTTCGGGTCATCCTCGCCGCTTGGGGCCATGATGGCGACAACGCCGGGGGCGACGAAACGGGCGAGATTGTCCACATGGCCGTCGGTGTGATCGTTCAAAAGCCCGTCGCCGAGCCAGACCACCCGGGTGATGCCGAGCGAGTCTTTCAGGCGCTGTTCCACATCGGCCTGAGACAGGTCCGGATTGCGGTTCGGGTTGAGCAGACACTGGCGGGTGGTGACGATCATCCCGCTGCCATCGCCGTCAATGGCGCCGCCTTCGAGAATCCAGTCGTTTTTGAGGAAGGGGACGGCGGCAAACTTACTCACCCGGTCCGACAGGTCGTTGTCGTCGGGGAGATCATATTTCCCGCCCCAGCCGTTGAAGCCGAAACCAACGCCGGTCAGCTTGCCGCCGATGGCGGTGAAAATCGGCCCGGTGTCACGCAGCCAGATATCGCCGAACGCGCTGTCATAGACCTTAGCCCCGGTCCCGGCGAGCGCGGCTTCGGCGGAGGCCACGGCTTCGGCCCCATGGGCGAGGATATGGAGTGCTTCGCCGCGCGGTTTGCCGGTGGCCGGGTCCAGATCGGCGATGGCGCGGAACAGCGCCGCCACCTCAGCCCGGGCCGGTTCGAGATCCTCAAGCCACAGATCGCCATGGCTTGGCCAGGCCGACCAGACGGCGGTATGAGGCGCCCATTCGGCGGGCGGGCACAGGATATCGGCTCGGGTGTTGGACAAGGCGCGTCTCCATCAAACAAAATCGGCCATAACCTAGGGATTGCGGCCCCTGATCGCAAGACCCTTTGCTGACGCGCTCATGCCTGGTGCTGTTCGCCGTCCGGGCAGACCTCGCCGCGTTCGATCTGCACCGTCACATGGGTCAGCCCGAAGGCCGTGGTGAGCGCCGTCTTGATGGCCTGCAGGGTCTCGTCCGCGTTGGCCTCCGCCGTGATGCGGGCGTGGAGGGTCACCAGCGGCTCGTTTTCCGTCAGCATCCAGAGATGAACGTGATGAATGTCCTCGACCCCCGGCACGGATTCGAGGAGATGGGCCGAAAGTGTCGCTTCATCCGCCACCGGCGGCGCGCCTTCAAGCAGAATATGCCCCGACCGCCTGAGGAGGTTGATCGCCCCGCCGCAAATCAGCAAGGCCATGAACACCGACAGAATCGGATCGATCGGAGTCCAGCCGGTCAGCATGATGACGATGGCGGCGATAATGGCCCCGACCGAGCCGAGCATGTCGCCGATGACATGCAGCCAGGCCCCGCGCAGATTGAGATTGTTGCGGTCGCCGCGATGGAGGATGGCAAACACCAGAATATTGACGAGCAACCCGAGCACCGCAACCACCAGCATGGGCTTGGCCAGCACCTCATGGGGTTGCTGAAAACGGCGGAAGGCTTCGAACACGATCCAGACCGTCACCCCTAACAAGGTGATCGCATTGACAAAAGCCGCGAGCACCTGCGCCCGGCCATAGCCATAGCTGCGGCGATTGTCGGATGGCCGGGCCGCAAGCCGCACCCCGGCCAAAGCCAAGGCGAGCGCCCCGGCATCGGTCAACATGTGCCCGGCATCCGCCAGAAGTGCGAGAGACCCCGACAGATAACCGCCCACCGCTTCGGCGATCATGAAGCCGAAGGTCAGGACAAAGGCCGGCCGCAGACGGCGGATGAGATCCGCCGCTCCGGCCCCGCGGATGTCGTGGTTGTGCCCGTGGCCGTGGCTGTGATCATGGCCATGATCATGGGATCCGTGCATCATCCGTCCTGTCATCACCTGGAGCTTCCGCAAGTCACGGAACAAAGACGCAGATTAAAGACATCCCCGGCAGAGGCAAGAGCCTTGGCGAAGGCCGCTCAGAACCATTTGATCGCCCGAAGAACAACAAATTGGATCACCATCACCACCACCAGAGAGCCCACGAACCAACCAAAGGCCGACGGATTGTCCGACCCCGGAATGCCGCCCACATTGATGCCGAACAAGCCGGTGACAAAGGTCAGCGGCAGGAAAATCGAGGCGATCAGCGACAACAGATAGGTGTTGCGGTTGAGCCGGGCATTCATGTAGCTCGTCAGCTCATCCTGAATGATCTGCGACCGTTCCCGCATGGTATCGAGATCATCCACATAAAGCGCCATGCGGTCATAGGCTTCATGCAGATGACGCCGGTCATTGACCGTGAACCAGGTGGCATGACTGTTTTTCAGAACCGCCACCACCTCGCGCTGCGGGGCGATATGACGGCGCATCATGATGACCCGCCGTCGCACCGTCACAATGCGCCGCCGCAGATCGAGCTTCGGTTGATGGATCAGGCTGTCTTCGGCGAGGTCGAGCTGAATATTCAGGGCTTCGAGAATGGGACTCATGCGATCGATCAGCGACAGCGCCAGCGAGGTCAGGACATCGCCGCCGGATCTTGGCCCCACATGGGCCTCAATCCGATCACGCAGGTCATTCACCGTCCGCAAAGGCCGAAGACGCACAGTGATCACCCGGCGGCCGCTGATCCACAGCCGCACCGAGACCATATCCTCAGGCACGGCATTTTCCGCGCTGTTGGTGCCGCGCAGATTGATCAGCACGCCTTCTTCTTCGAAAACCTCCACCCGCGGCCGGGTTCTTTCCTTCAGCAAGGCCGCAATGACCAGGGCAGGCAGGCCGCTCTCTTGTTCGAGCCACGCCTTGGCGGCTGCTGTGCTGCCGTCAAAATGCGCCCAGACCCAGGGGTCGGTTGGCTGCGGAAGCGTCGTCACCTCGGCGAGACTGAGGGGCGTGCCGCCACCTTGACCATCCAGCCGATAAGCAAAAATCAGACCGTCATCTGTCACAGACTACCCCGCTCATAAGGATCACATGCCGTTGAGCTTTAACATAAGCTGCAAAGACCCTGGTCCGCAAATCGCTGCGCCCTGAAGGCGGGCTGCGATGGGCGCAAGAATTATGTGGAAGCTTGCGGAAAACACTTTGACAGTGCCGTAAAATCGGCCAACTTCAGGGGTGAAATCGGGGCCTCGGATCGACATGTGATCATCCGACCCCCAGGATTTTTATGACGCTGTTCGAGGAGTGGACTTTTGAAAAAGCTTATCACTGCAATCCTGCTTGTGCCCGTGGCCCTGACGCTTGTTGCCTGCAACACCGTGGAAGGCGTCGGCAAGGACATCAAATCCGGCGGCAAGGCCATTGAGCGCGCTGGCAAAAACTGACATCGAGACTGAGTAACCATAAAAGGCGCGGTCCTGACACCGCGCCTTTTATATGTCCGGAAGCGCTGCCCTCCTTCAGTGTCGGCACGGCAACTGCACTTCCACTTCGGTCCCGACGCCGGGCGTGCTGCTGATATGCAACCGTCCGCCATGGCGCTCGATCAGCCCCTTGGTGATCGGCAGACCGAGGCCAAAGCCTTCATGCGACGCTGCTCCCGCCACCTGTCCGAAAGGCGCCATCACCCGCTCCATATTCTCGGGCGCGATGCCGATTCCTGTGTCCTTAACCTTGAAGCGCACCATCTTGTCCCCTGTCTGCTCCAATTGCAGCGTGATCAGACCGCCGGCGGGGGTGAATTTTATGGCGTTCGAGACGAGATTGATCAGAATCTGGCGGACCTTGACCACATCCGCTTCGATCACAGCCGACGGCTTCCCCTCTGGCGCTTCGGGAAACAGGAGGAATACGCCCTTTTCTTCTGCGCTCCGGGCAAGCATTTGCTGCGTCTGATGGAACAGCTCGTGCAGGTCGAACATCTCAAACGTCAGCTTTACGCCACCACTTTCAAGTTTTGCAAATTCGAGAATATCGGTCACCAGGGACAGCATATGGCTGCCGCTGGCCTGAACAGCCAACATGTAATCGCGATAGCGCGTATCGCCGAGCGGCCCATGCGGTGCCGACAACATAAGATCCGTATACCCGAGCACGGCATTCAGGGGATTGCGCAGCTCATGGCTGAGATGGGCGAGAAAATCACTTTTGGCACGACAGAGATTTTGAGATCGTTCCAAAAGATCCTGTTGCTCATCAAAGCCCTGGCGCATCTGCTTGACCGCCTGGTCGGCACCAAGACCATTTATGACCATTCCGGCAAGTTCCCGCAGGATCTTGCGCTGCATGTCCGACAGCCCGGACCGTGGAACCTGATCCACAACGCTGAGCGTCCCATAAGTCTGGCCGTCACGCGACCGCAGCGGAATGCCCGCATAAAACCGCACATGCGGCTCCCCGATCACCAACGGATTGAACCGGAAACGATCATCGGCGGTGGCGTTTGGAACAATCAGAATGTCCTCAGAGAGCAGCGTCTGGGAGAAGAACTCCCAATTGCCCTGAATGTCGTTGGCCTCAAAGCCATGGTGGGATTTCAGGCAATTCCGGCTCTCCTCCATAAGAGACACCAAGGCAAAAGGAGCGCCGAGCAACCGGGCCGCCAATCCTGTTATGCAATTAAATGTTTCTTCCGCTCCAGCATCTTCGCCACCTAGCATGGATAAATGCTGCATGAGTTTCATATCGTCGAAAGTCGTCGCCATTTGCATGAGTTTCGCGCCTCAGAAGAATGTGTGTGCGACCGAAATAAGCCGTCTTACCTGACATCTCCCCCTCCCGTAGCCAAACATACCAAATGCCCCCCATTGACGATGGAGGCAGGACAGAACACTACTGAGAAACTGATACAAACCGCTTGGGGCGGCAACGGCTACCCCCGGGTAGGTCTTAAACCTATCACAGCTTCCTCTGACGTTAATATTTTTTATACATGGCTTGCATAAAAATTACCCATGCCAGGCGAAATTAACCAATTCGATAGCGCCAAAAAGACCTGAATTCCCTCCTTGCGCTCCCCTGGTCCTGCTGTTAGATTGCGCGCCGTCCATACCCGGGCGGATCCTCCGCCACTCGGAGGGCGCGTAGCTCAGCGGTAGAGCACTGCGTTCACATCGCAGGGGTCGCAAGTTCGAACCTTGCCGCGCCCACCATTCAAGCCATTGATTTGCAATATAAAACCTGACCCCCGGATAAAACCGGGGTGTGACAGTGTGGCATAGTGCCCGTGACGCCCCGCCTCGGATAACGTATTCAGACTGACGCAAGGCGGCTTTTCCGGCGGCCATAGAGGGCATAAACAATGACCCCTATGGTATTCCAGATAAAGAAGCGCTCCTGCGTCATGGCGGGCAGGCTTATGAACAAATAAAGGCAGCCGAGCACTGCGAGCGTGCCGACCACAAACGGCATGGGTGCCTTGAAGACACGCGGACGTGCGGGCTCGCGCCGCCGCAGAACCATCATCGACACCGACACCGCGATAAAGGCGCAGAGCGTCCCGGCGTTCGCGAGTTCGGCAATTTCAGCCAGCGGAAACAAGCCGGCGATCACCGACACCACCAGCGCCGTCACAATGGTCATGGCCACCGGCGTGCCGGTTTTCGCATTCACCCGGCCAAGCCGCTCGGGCAGCAGACCATCCCGCGCCATGGCGAAAAAAATCCGCGTCTGCCCATACATGAACGCGAGGATCACCGTCGGCAAGGCGATCACCGCCGCCACCCCGATCAACCGCGCCGTCTCGGGCGCACCCAACCCGCGCAGGATATGGGCAAGCGGATCGCCGCTTTCGGCAAACTCCTGAAACGGCATGGCGCCGACCGCTGCTGCCGCAACCGCCATATAGATCAACGTGCAGAGAACCATGGAGCCGAGAATCCCGATGGTCAGATCGCGGCCCGGATTTTTGGTTTCCTCAGCCGCCGTCGACACGGCATCAAACCCGTAGAAGGCGAAAAAGATAATGGCCGCCGCCGCCATCACGCCGCGCACCATGCCGCCCTCCTCATGGGCCGAAAAGCCATAGGGCATGAAGGGCGAGAAGTTCCCGGCCTCGAACGCAGGCGCGGCTATGACGATGAAAGCCGCGAGCGCCACAAGCTTCAAGCTGACCAGCACCGCATTGACCCGCGCACTCTCCTGCGTGCCGAGCATCAGCAAGCCAGCCACCGCCCAGACGATCAGAATGGCCGGCAGATTAATGATCCCACCAGCATGAGGGCCCGCCAACAGCACATGCGGAACATCAATCCCCGCCGCCAGCAGAAAGCCCGAAGCATATCCGGACCAACCCACCGCCACCGCAGCGCAGACAACGGTATATTCAAGAATAAGGCTCCAACCGACAATCCAGGCGAGCCCCTCGCCCAGCACCGCATAGCTGTAGGTATAGGCGCTGCCCGCGCGCGGAATAAGCGTCGCAAGCTCGGCATAGGCCAAGGCCGCACAGGCACATACCGCCCCCGCAATCAGAAACGCCAGCATCACCGCAGGCCCCGCCCGATCGGCCCCGACCCCGGTCAGCGTGTAAATCCCGGTGCCAACAATGGCCCCAACCCCAAGCGCCACAAGATGCGGCCAGCTGAGGGTGCGTTTCAGGCCCTGCCCCTGGCCACTCCGCGTGCAGTCATCAATGGATATCCGACGTTTCAAAAAATTCACAGACCGCCCCCGCCCTTAATGTTGCTGGGATAATTTATACCGGGGCCTGTGGGTGAGGTGAAGGGATTAAGCAAATTACGCCGGATTTTCAGGCACCCATATGGCAGCTCAGCCTATCTTTCATCAAGACGACGAGAAAATCCTGTGTCCCGCAATAGAACGTTACAAGGTCCGTATCACCAGCGGCGCTGGAACTTGTAATAGTTATCAACCTTGCGGCCGGATTATAGACCGCTGAAACAAGACTTCCTGCAGTCATTGTGGATGGTTCGATCATGGTCACATTCCTTTATGAATTGAGAGAGTTAAACTCACCGCACCATAAAGACCGGACGCAACGAACCCGTTCTTCCTCAGGATTTCAAACTTTACTAGCTGAGCAAAGCCGTGCGGCAGACTCGGCATCTACCTAGGGGGGTGGATCACCACCGCAAGTCTGGATCGCCACGCCGCTTGCGCGTCTCGCGATGACGGTTGAGAGGATGTGGTAGTCGCCTCTCTCTTGGCCATCATTTATATTTGTCTATCTTGTCATTGCCGGGCTTGACCCGGCAATCCATCTGGCCACCTCGGCAAGGGTTGAACCATGGATTACCGTGTCAAGCCCGGTAATAACAATTGGGGAAAAGCCGACGACAGCCGCCTGTTTTAAGTCCCTCACTTCTTCATGATCGACCCGAGCACCCCGCGCACGATGGCGCGGCCGAGGGAGCTTCCGACTGAGCGGAGCACCGATTTGGTGATGGCTTCTCCCATACTGTCGGAGCGGCGGGGGGCGGCTGGGCGGGGGGTGGGTTTGGTTGGGCCGCTGTTGGGGATGGTGAAATGGTCGTTGCTGGCGTTCGCCACGGTTGCCTCAGCACGGCGGGCGAGCATTTCGAAGGCGCTGTCGCGATCAAGCAGCGTGTCATAGAGGCCGCGCATGGGGCTTGTGGCCATGATGCGGGCGCGGGATTCGGGGGTGCTTGGGCCCACGTGGGCGGTGGGCGGGGCAATCAGGACGCGTTCCACCATGCCGGGGACGCCGCCCTTGCCGAGGGTTGAGACCAGGGCCTCGCCGACGCCGAGTTCGGTGATTGCGGTCTGTGTGTTGAGCTTGGGATTCTGGCGGAAGGTGTCGGCTGCAGCTTTGACAAGTTTCGCATCCTTCGGCGTGAAGGCGCGGAGCGCATGTTGCACCCGGTTGCCGAGCTGACCGAGCACGTCGTCTGGAATATCGGTGGGGCTTTGGGTGACGAAATAGACGCCGACGCCTTTCGAGCGGATGAGCCGCACCACCTGCGTGACTTTGTCCAACAAGGCCTTCGGGGCATCGTTGAACAACAGATGCGCTTCATCAAAAAAGAACACCAGCCGTGGTTTGTCGAGATCGCCGACTTCGGGCAATTTTTCAAACAGTTCCGACAGCAGCCACAACAACAGCGTGGCGTAAAGTTTCGGCGCCTGCACCAGTTTGTCAGCGGCGAGAATGCTGATGGTGCCGCGCCCGTTTGGATCGATCCGCATGAAATCATCGAGCCTGAGCGCCGGTTCGCCAAAGAACTTGTCGGCCCCCTGCGCTTCCACTTCAAGCAGACGACGCTGAATGGTGCCGACCGTGGCTGCCGCCACATTGCCGTAGGTGGCCGTGAGCTTGGCTGAATTTTCGGACACATAAACGAGAAGCGCGCGCAGATCCTTCAGATCCATCAGCAGCAGGCCTTCGTCATCCGCGACCTTGAACACGAGTGAAAGCACACCGGACTGGGTTTCATTGAGATCGAAGAGGCGCGCCAGCAACAGCGGCCCCATTTCCGAAATGGTCGCCCGCACGGGATGGCCGCTCACGCCATAAACATCCCAGAAGATGACCGGATAAGCGGCCCCGGCGAAATCCGTGAGGCCGAGCTGTTCGGCCCGGTCCTTGAACACCTGTTTGTCGCCGCCGACCTCCGAAAGGCCCGAGAGGTCACCCTTGACGTCGGCCATGAACACCGGCACCCCGGCGCGCGAAAACCCTTCGGCCAGCCCCTGCAAGGTCACGGTCTTGCCGGTGCCGGTGGCTCCGGCGATCAGGCCGTGGCGGTTTGCAAGCTTGAGATCAAGATATTGGGCGCTGTCCGGCGCGTTCGCCGCGGCACCCATGAAAATCCGGCCAGTCTCGCTCATCTGCGCACACCTCATGTTATGGGTCATAAACCTTAGCCCAGGATAGTGAGCGCGTCCGCATTTTTTCGGCTGGGGGAGCCTGGAGGTTTAGGGACGGGGAAGCCCGTGAATATGGCCGCAGCCTCTCTCCGGGCCGGGAGGCTATCTTGTCATTGCCGGGCTTGACCCGGCAATCCATCTGGCCTCCTCGTGAAGGGTTGAGCCGTGGATTACCGGGTCAAGCCCGGTAATGACAAATATATGGTGTGGGAGGTTGAGCGCCTGCGGTTGTCATGAAACTGTCGCCAAACTGTCATCAGGAGGTCACCTGCTCGCGCGATGGTGCGCGCAATGATAAAGCACTCAGTTAAGGGACGACAAAGCCCCATGGCCATCACCGCTGGCGATCCTGCGGAAGCCCGCACCGGACCGTTCCCCGCCGCCTTTCGTGAGATGCCACCCCTGTTGCCGCCATTTCTGTGGCCCGACAGCGACAAGCCGGAAACACCGGACAGCGAGATCCCCAAACACCGCTATCGCAGCATCTGGATTTCCGACATTCATCTGGGCACACGCGGCGCGAACGCCGAACTGTTGCTAAGTTTTCTCAAACATACCGAGTCCGAACAGCTTTATCTCGTGGGCGATATCGTCGATGGCTGGGCGCTCAAACGGTCCTGGTACTGGCAGCAAAGCCATAATGACGTGGTGCAGAAAATCCTGCGCAAGGCCCGCAAAGGCACCCGCGTCGTCTATATCCCCGGCAATCATGACGAGGCGCTTCGGCCCTATGCGGGGCTTGCCTTTGGCGATGTGGCCATCGAGCGCGAGGTCATCCATGTGACCGCCGACGGCCGCCGCTTTCTGGTGTTCCATGGCGATGAATTCGACGGCGTCATGCAATATGCCAAATGGCTCGCTCATCTTGGCGACATGGCCTATATGCTGTCGCTTCATCTCAATACTCTGGTCAATCGCGGACGGCGGCGGCTTGGCATGCCCTATTGGTCGCTGTCGGCCTATCTGAAGCATAAGGTCAAGAACGCCGTCGCCTTCATCGCAAGCTTTGAAAATCTGATCATCGCCGAGGCCCGGCGGCGCGGCATGGACGGGGTGATTTGCGGCCATATCCATCACGCTGAAATCCGCGACATGGACGGCATCACCTATGCGAATGATGGCGACTGGGTCGAAAGCTGCACGGCTTTGGTGGAGGATTTTTCAGGCGCGCTCCGGATCATCCGCTGGGCCGAGGAAATGCCGAGCGGCAGAACAGGATCCAAGGCCGGTACGCCGGTCATGGCGACTGTGTGATGACCAAACGCGTCATCATCGTCACCGATGCCTGGGCCCCGCAAATCAATGGCGTCGTCCGTACCCTTGAGGCCACGGCACGCGAGCTTGCGCGGCTTGGCCATGAAGTGACATTCATCACCCCGCAATCCTTCAAAAGCCTGCCCTGCCCGACCTATCCGGAAATCCGTCTGTCGCTGCCGTTGTTCGGTCAGTTCACGCGCGTGATGGAGGCGGCGCTCGGCGACCAAGAAGACCGCTATATTCATATCAGCACCGAAGGACCGCTTGGGCTTGCCGCCCGCGCCTATTGCCTGCGTCATGGATTGAAATTCACCACCGCCTATCACACCAAATTCCCCGAATATGTGGAGGCGCGCTTTCATCTGCCGATCAGCTGGACTTATCGGTTCATCCGCTGGTTTCACCGGCCCTCCGCCGCCATCATGTGCGCGACGGCGGGTGTCGCGCAGGACCTTGCGCAGCATGGCATCCTGCATAGCTGCCGCTGGTCGCGCGGCGTCGATGTGGAGCATTACAACCCGGGGCGGCGGCTGACCGCCAAGCTTCCGCCGGAGTTTCTGGCCCTGCCAAAACCCGTCCTCCTGTATGTGGGCCGGGTTGCGGTGGAGAAGAACATCGAAGCCTTTCTTGATTGCGAGGCCCCCGGCAGCAAGGTTGTGGTCGGCGCCGGTCCGCAGCTTGCGAGTTTGCGCGCCCGTTATCCTGAGGTGCTGTTTCTTGGGCCGCGATATGGCGATGAGCTTGCCGATCTGTATGCCGCAAGCGACGTCTTTGTCTTCCCGAGCCGCACCGATACCTTTGGCCTCGTGCTTCTGGAAGCGCTCGCGTCCGGCACGCCGGTGGCTGCCTATCCGGTGACCGGGCCGCTTGATGTGATCGGCGCGGGCCCGGCCGGCTGCCTCGACAGCGACCTCGGGCAGGCCATAGTAGGCGCGCTCCGGCGGCGGCGGGAGGATTGCAGGGCCCATGCGCTCAGTCAGTCCTGGGATGCCTGCGCCCGGCAGTTTCTGGGCAATCTGGTCGGTGCCTGAAGTGCGGGGCTGACAGGGCGGTGGCAGCGCTTTATCCTGAGCATCCCCGAACGGGATCAGGGATCAAGAAGGGCCATCATGAAAACAATCTCTGCGGCCATGGCTATCGTCCTTGCTGTGACCAGCTTCGCTGCGGCGGAGCGCAAACCCGCTGAGCCGCCGCATAAAATCGAATTCGAGGATAAATTCCGCGCGCTTGACGATCTGTTGCCGACCCCCGGCACGACCCGCAGCGCATCCGGAGCCCCCGGCCCCGCATATTGGCAGCAGCAGGCGGATTATAAAATCCGCGTCACCCTTGATGAAAGCAAGCGCAGCATCAGTGGCGCGGAAACCATTACTTACCGCAACAACTCGCCCGATATCCTGCATTATCTTTGGGTTCAACTTGATCAGAACGATCTCAAACCCCATGCCGATCAGGTGCTGGCCGCGCCCGGCTATGGCGACCGCTTCACCTTTGCCGCCCTCCGCGCCGCAATCGCCGAAACCCGGTTTCCCGGCGGGTTTGATATCAAGGCTGTACGGGGCGACGGGAACGCAGCGCTCAAAACCCAGATTCACAACAGCATGATGCGGGTCGATCTGGCTCAGCCGCTCAAACCCGGTGGAGTGGTCAGCCTCAGCATCGACTGGTCCTATAATATTCCCGAACAAAACGTCATGGGCGGTCGTGCCGGATTTGAATTCTTTCCCGCCGACGGCAATGACATTTTTGAAATCGGGCAATGGTTTCCACGCATCGCCGCCTATACGGATCAGGGCGGCTGGAACGTCAAACCGTTTCTCGGCACCGGAGAATTCTCGCTGGAGTTCGGCAATTACGAGGTGGCGATCACCGTGCCAGCCGATCATATGGTCGCCGCCACCGGAACCCTGCAAAACCCCGAAGCCGTGCTGACGGCCGAACAGCGAGCCCGCCTGCAAAGCGCCCGCACCGCCCCGGAACCTGTCTTCATCGTCACCCCGGACGAAGCCGAAAAAGCGGAGAAAAACCGTTCGGCCCGCAGAGCCACCTGGATCTTCCGCGCCGACATGGTGCGCGATTTCGCCTTTGCCAGTTCACGCAAATTCGCCTGGGACGCCTGGGGCGTGGCAGTGCCGGGCGGCGGCGCGACGCTCGCCATGTCGTTCTATCCGCGCGAAGCCATGCCGCTGTGGACGCAATATTCGACTGCCGCCGTTGCCCACGCCATCGAACAATATTCGGCCTATCTGTTTCCCTATCCCTATCCGGTGGCGCAATCGGTCAACGGTCCGGTGGGCGGCATGGAATATCCCATGCTGTCCTTCATCGGCTCCCGCCCCGAGACCGCCGCGGACGGCAGCACGACTTACGCCAAGGCCACCAAATACGAGCTGATTTCCAACATCGTGCACGAAGTCGGCCATAATTATTTTCCGATGATCATCAATTCCGATGAACGACAATGGGCCTGGATGGATGAAGGCCTCAACAGCTTCGTTCAATATGTAGCGGAGCAGGCCTGGGAAGAAAATTATCCGAGCCTGCGCGGCGAACCCCGGCAAATCGCAGCGCCTGCGCTCAACCCCTATCAGACGCCGGTGATGACGCGGGCGGACTCGCTCAGGCGGCTTGGTGGGGAGGCCTATAACAAACCGGCGGCAGCCCTGACCATCCTGCGCGAGACCATCCTTGGCCGCGATCTTTTTGATCAGGCATTTCGCGAATATGCGCATCGCTGGGCCTTCAAACGCCCGCTTCCCGCCGACTTTTTTCGCAGCATGGAAGATGCCTCCGGCGTCGATCTCGACTGGTTCTGGCGCGGCTGGTTTTATAGCACCGATTATGTGGATATCGCCATCGACAGCGTGCGGCGCTTGCGCATTGATGACAAATCCGTGGTCAATGACAAAGCACCGGAAAAGTCCCGGGATGCAAAGAAGGACACGCCTGCACCGCTGCCGCCCTCCATCACCGAACAACGCAACAGTACTCTGGCCCGACGCGTCGATCGCTATCCCGGTTTGAAGGATTTTTACAACGGTCCGGATGGCGAGGCCGAAGCGCGCGACGACGACACCCCCGCCACCCTTGATGAGGCCGATCAGGCGCTGCTCCGCAGCAGCGGCGATTATTTTTACATGCTGGAATTTTCCAATCTCGGCGGTCTGGTGATGCCGATCATTCTTGACATCGCTCATAGTGACGGCAGCCGGGAGATCATTCGCCTGCCTGCGGAACTATGGCGGCAGAATCCGAAAAAAGTCTCCAAACTTCTGATCCTCAAAAAGGAGATCACATCCGTCACCCTCGATCCCTATCTCGAAACTGCCGACAGTGATACCAGCAACAATATCTGGCCGCGCAAACCCGAAGATCGCATCGGCGAGTATCGGCTGGAACTCGTCAAACCATTCGTGCCACGCAATCTCATGCGTGAGCGTGGCGTGACCGCCGGAGCCCCCGCGAAATGACCGTGCCCGACTGGCTGCCCGACCTCGCAAACGTCACCGAAGCGCTCGGCCTGCCCGCGTTCGAAGATCGCCTGCTCGGCTTTCTCAACCGTCTGTTGCCGGTGGATCATGTGGCCGTTTTCACCTTTGATCCTGGCGGCAAGGCCGGGCATCTTTTCACCTCAAGCCGTCTCGATGCCGCAGCCGTGCAGACGCTAACCGATGCCTATATGGGCGGTGGCTATGCAGAGGACCCGAACCTGCCGATCATGCAGACCCTCAAGCCCGGCGAATTGATCGACCATGGCATGGAAGGCGCCTATGCCCCCGCTTATCGCGAACAATTTTTTGGCAAAAGCGGCCTGATCGACAAGGCCTCAACCAGCGCGACGGCAGGATCAGGCACGGTCTATTGCAATTTCTACCGCCTGCAGGACAGCGGCCGCTTTTCCCCGGAAGACTGGGAGCAGCTTCGCGCGCTGCTGCCGCTCGTCACCAACCTGATCGCCGCCCATCGCCGCCTGTTGCCGCAAGCCCAAAGCCAAAACGTGCAATCCGTCGTCCACAGCATCATCAGCCGTGCCGCCCCACCCTTCGATAAACTCACCAACCGCGAACGCGAAGTCTGCGCGCGGGTCTTATTGGGGTATTCGTCGGAAGCGATTGCATTGGATTTGGGGATCGCGGCGTCGAGTGTGACGACCTATCGCAAGCGAGCTTATGAGAAGCTTGGGATTACAGGGCAGAGTGAGTTGTTTTCGCTTTGTTTGGGGGCGGTGGAGCGGGGGTGAGGGCATGGAATTATGACACCCCATCGATTCGTCATAAAGAGCATAACTAAAAATCAAATAAAAATAGAATTAGATTAATAATAGACACTTTTTGCGTTTAATAAAACACCCCATTAACTATATCTTATGGTGTAAATATCCATAAAAAATTTCAAAGACCAGAAAATTACTCAAAAATTCTCCAAAACAAAGAACCACTTAAATAGATTCCCTAGAAATAATTGCACAGGAATAAATATATAAATACCTAAATAGCCTTCATTAAAAATTAACTACACCTCACCTACCGTCAATTACCACGCGACTTTGTTTGTACTCTATACCAATCAATAGGATACGAGGGGGTTACCAATGTCTGTTAGAGTGGATAGTCTAAGTATTAGTGCTTTATCTTCGCCAAATAATGAGAGATCCGACATCAAGTCATGGCCAAAGACAGAGAACAACACTCCCCATTTAACTCGAAAACGAAAAGAGGTTAAATGTAGCGGCTCCCGCCCAAACCGAGCGCGGGACTTCCAAAAGAACACTTGGCACATACCAACCTACAGAGAGCGTCTGCGAGACCGATTTCTCACCCAGAGTAGAGCTATCCTTACTCAGTATGAACTCCTTGAGCTTCTCATCAGCATTACCGATCCAAAGTCCGACATAAAAGCAATGACTACAGAGCTGTGCAAAAAATTCGGCAGCTTGGGATCAATTCTTAGCGCCCCCCGGAAAAGGCTGGCCGAAATTCCGGGCATAAACGATGACATCATGGCAGCCTTCCAAATTATCAAAGCAACGGCCATAGAACTGCAACGCGAAGAGATAATGGACCAGCCAGTTATCAGCTCCTGGAAAGCTCTCATCGGCTATTGCCGTTCCGCAATGGCCCATGAACATGAGGAACAGCTAAGAATTCTATTTCTAAACAAAAACAATATGCTCATGCTAGACGAAGTACAAAGCTACGGCACGGTTGATCAGACTCCATTTTATACTCGTGAAGTCATCAAACGAACCCTCGAGATAGGAGCCACAGCTATAATTGTTGTGCACAATCACCCAAGCGGCGACCCCACACCTTCAAAAGAAGATGTTGAGATCACGCGAAAGCTGAAGGAAGCGGCAGCAAAACTCGATATTGCTGTCCATGACCATTTGATTATAGCCAAAAGCGGCCATGCAAGCTTCAAAACCCTTGGACTACTCTGATCAATATGATTGCGTAAGAGGTATTTACGCATAAAAACGAAAAATATAAGAAGCTATACAGAATAAGAAAATAAAAAAATTCTGCGCGTGCGTATAATCTTGATAAATAAGTTTATAAAAATTTAGAAAAGCCCTAAGTGTTATCACTTAATATTTAATTCGCGACCATATAACTAGAAATAATTCGCTCTGCTCAAGATGTCAGTAAATACTAAATTCTATCATTAAATCGTCATCCTGAGCGAAGCAACAGGATCCAGTCTTTTACCCCTGTCCTCGATGGTAGGAACAGCCCCCCTCCCCAAGATCATGCTATATTTCAAAAATAGCATAACAATCTGATGGTCATGATCTTAAGGAAACCCTTGAGATTCTCCAAGCTTGCGGACAATCGGCGAGTGAAACCATTTTTGATCACTGTCTCCCATTCAATAAACTCACCAACCACGAACGCGAAATCTGCGCGCGGGTCTTGCTTGGACTTTCGTCAGAAGCCATTGCATTGGATTTGGGGATCACGGGGCAGAGTGAATTGTTTTCGCTTTGTTTGGGGCGGCGAAGCGGGGGTGAGGGGAGGTATGGCCGATGCCCGACCCGTTTTGGCTCCTGCAGCAATTGCCGGCATACGCACGATCCTCAATTAAAAAGAGTTATGACGACTTTATCGTTCATTATTTAATTGATATATCATATTATACTGTGGGGTTATTTTTATAGAAAAAGGGGGTTCCCATGGCTAGCTATGTCGAGAGCGTTTTATCGAAAGGCGAAGAAGTTTTCTATCAAGGGAGACTTTCTTTAGTAAAATATTGGTTAAATTTCGTCCTTGCTGCCTTACTTATATTACCAGCTCTGAAGAATATAGCCTGTTTGCTCATTGTTATATTATTGATCTGCTGGCCATTTCTTATGCGTTATAGCACGGAACTTGTTATTACCAACAAACGGGTCATCGCGAAATTTGGCATTTTTTCCAGAAACACCATTGAGATCAATTTCAAAAAAATCGAGTCCTTACGTGTCAATCAGGGCATTTTCGGACGCATGCTGAACTATGGAAGCATCATCGTTGTGGGTTCGGGAGCAACCCATGCTCCAATTCTCAATATATCTAGCCCGTTGGAATTTCGCCGGGCCTATGACACAGCCGCCCAGCATATCGAGGCTTGAACATGGTTCGGGCAGTCAGAAAACTTCGATCCGGAAGACCTGAGGACGTCATGTCATTCTGAGTTTTCCGGGAAGGGAGATCCTTCGCGGACGCTCAGGATGAGCAGTGAGTATATAAAGATACTGTCATTTCCCGGCTTGACCCGGCAATCCATCTGGCTGCTTTCTTGCTGATTGGACCATGGATTACCGGGTCAAGCCCGGCAATGACAGACTAGACAGAATAGTAAGACAGAATAGTAAGGCTGATTAGTAAGACTGGCTGCCACCACGGCACATTGGCTGCATCACAGATTAGACTCCCAATTCCCGTCATCCTGAGCGCAGCGACAGGATCCAGTCTTTCTGTCCCCATTAACGGGGACAGACAACGGCCCACCGAGATGTCATGCTCATGTCCAATGACCGCATAACAGTCCGGAGGCCCCGATCATGACCAAAAAATTCGCCTCTCAAGCCGATCTTGAGGAAAAGACCGTGAGCTTCACCAGGCTTGCGGATAATGCCTATGCCTATACTGCCGAGGGGGACCCGAATACCGGGGTGATCATCGGGGACGATGGCGTGATGGTGCTCGATACCCAAGCGACGCCGACCATGGCTCAGGACGTGATTGCGAAAATTCGCACGGTCACGGATAAGCCGATCAAATATGTGGTGCTGACTCATTACCATGCTGTGCGTGTTCTTGGCGCGAGCGCTTATGGGGCTGAGCAGATCATCGCCAGCCGCGACACCTATGACCTGATTGTCGAGCGCGGAGCACAGGACTGGAAATCGGAACATGACCGTTTCCCGCGGCTTTTCAATGACGCCGAAAGCGTGCCCGGTCTGACCTGGCCGACTATTACCTTTTCAGGTGAAATGTCGATCTTCATGGGCAAGACCGAGGTCAAGCTCATGCAGCTTGGGCGCGGGCATACCAAGGGCGACACCGTGGCCTGGCTGCCGAATGAAAAGGTCTTGTTCAGCGGCGATCTCGTGGAATATGGCGCAACGCCTTATACCGGCGATGCCTACCTCACCGACTGGCCGCAGACGCTGGATAATATCGAAGCCTTGAAGCCCGAAAAGCTCGTGCCCGGACGCGGCGACGCGCTCACCACCCCCGCGACCGTGGCCGAGGCCATTCGCGGCACCCGCGCCTTTGTCAGCGACATGTTCAATGCGGTGAAGGCTGGCGTGGCGGCGGGCAAGGATTTGAATGCCGTTTACCGCGACACCTATGACGCGCTCAAACCGACTTACGGCCAGTGGGTCATTTTCGATCACTGCCTGCCGTTCGACGTCACCCGCGCCTATGACGAAGCAAACGGCATCCGCGATCCGCGCATCTGGACCGCCGAGCGCGACAAGGATATGTGGCTGTCGCTTGAGGGGATCGGAAAATGAAAACCTACCCGTTCGTTGCTCCGCCGGAGTTGGTAACGGGTGAGGTCAAACATATCCCGGTGATCATCGCCGGGGCGGGGCCGGTCGGGTTGTCGATGGCGATCGACCTCCGGTTGCGCGGCGTTGACTGCCTGCTGCTCGATGATGATGACCGCGTGAGCCACGGCTCGCGCGCCATCTGTTATGCCAAACGCACGCTTGAGATCTGGGACCGGCTTGGCTGCGGCGATCGCATGGTTGAAAAAGGTGTGCGCTGGGACACCGGCCGCATCTTTTTCGGCGACGGCAAGGAACCGGTCTATTCCTTCGACCTGCGTGACGAGGATGGCCATAAATATCCGAGCTTCATCAATCTGCAGCAATATTACGCCGAGGAATTTCTGCTCGACCGGCTGGCTGAACTGGGCCAGACCCCACGCTGGAAAAGCAAAGTCACCGCCGTCACGCAAACCGCCGAGCGGGCCGAGATCACGGTGGACACCCCGGACGGCAGTTATCGCCTGACTTCTGATTATGTAATCGCTGCCGACGGCGCGCGCAGTCCGGTGCGCCACATGCTGGGCCTTGAATTCGAAGGCCGCATCTTCGAAGACCATTTTCTGATTGCCGACATCAAGATGAAAGGCGATTTTCCGGCCGAGCGTTGGTTCTGGTTCGATCCGCCGTTCAATCGCGGTCAATCGGCGCTGTTGCATCGCCAGCCGGATGATGTGTGGCGGCTGGATTTCCAGCTTGGCTGGGACATCGACCGCGAGGCCGAGCTTGACCCCCTGCGCATCGACACCCGCATCCGCGCCATGATGGGGGCCGATGTGGACTACAAGCTTGAATGGAGCAGCATCTATACCTTCCAATGCCGCCGACTTGACCGTTTTGTCCATGGCCGGGTGATCTTCGCCGGAGACAGCGCCCATCTGGTATCGCCCTTTGGCGCGCGCGGCGCCAACAGCGGGGTGCAGGACGTCGACAATCTCGGCTGGAAGCTGGCCCTGATCTTGAACGGCAGGGCCCCGGTTCAATTGCTTGAAAGCTATAACAGCGAACGCGTCTATGCGGCACGGGAGAACCTGTTGAACTCCACCCGGGCAACCGATTTCATCACCCCGAAAAGCGATATCAGCCGCCTGTTCCGCAATGCCGTGCTTGAACTCGCAGCAAGCTGCCCGTTTGCCCAGCGCATGGTCAACAGTGGGCGGCTGTCGGTCCCGGCTCATTTGCGGGAGTCAGCGCTCAATTCGCCCGATAAGGAGGATTTCTCCGGAGTTCTGCAGCCGGGCTCTGTGGCCGCCGATGGCCATGTCATCGCCGCCGGACAGGACCAGTGGTTTCTGTCCTTGATCGGGCAGGAAACCCGCGATTTCGTGCTGCTGCATTTTGCCGACCCGGATGCCCCTGCCCCGGATATCTCCCCGCTGCTGGAGGGTAACAATCCGATTGCCGTCTACATGGTCGGACCGGACCTGACCGGGGCCCGCAGACTTGCCGATCCGGAGGGGCATCTCGCGCGACGCTATGACGCCCGACCCGGTACCACCTATCTGCTGCGGCCAGACCATCATGTGAGCGCCCGTTGGCGGAGCTTTGACGCCACGCTCGTGCGCGCTGCCCAAGACCGCGCGCTCAATCCCGGCACAGCCCAGAATTCCGAGGAGGCCGCCTGATATGACCTCATCCTCCCTGGACCTGAGCCCGCGTCTTCCGGACCCCGACTGCTTTTATGAAGCCTTGATCGAAGCCCATCAGGGTTTGAGCGCCGCCGAAAGCGCCGCATTGAATGCCCGGCTCATTCTGATCCTGGCCAATCAGGTCGGCGACATGAGCCTATTACGAGCCGCACTGGATCAGGCCCACAACCCTAAGTAGGTGTGTAACACTACTTTTCATTCATACGAAAAAGCGATACGCTGCGACCATCCTTGCAACATATCAGGGTCCTCAGAGTAGTGCTCACATGGATGCGAACAGGATCAGCCCGCCGGAAAAGGCGGGCACCCTAGACCTAAAGCAGCGCGTTTTGCCCAAACCGACAGGCAATAAGGCGGGAAAGCGCGCGGGCCTCGTCACCCGGATCGTTAATCCGGCGCGCAAGCTCACGGTAAAGACGCCGCTGCCGCCCACCCGCAAAGGCTCCCGCACGCGGGAAAAGCTCAAGGAAGCGGCGCTCAGGGCGCTTGAGCACAAAGGCTATCGCAGCCTGCGCCTGACCGATATCGCCCTTGAGGCTGACGTCAACATCAGTCTAGTTTACCATTATTTCAATGACAAAGCCGACCTCGTGTTCGAAGCTTTACGCGATATGGTCAGCATCCGTCGCCATTTCGAGGCCGACCCGACCCGCCCGCATGAACCCTTTGCCGCGCTTTATTATGCCAACAAACGGTTTGCCGATTTTTATCAGGCGCACCCCGGCCTCATCCGCAGCCTGCTGCATTTCGATGAGGACAACCCGAAATTTCACGATCTTTACAGCGAGGTCAACCAGGACTGGATGACCCATATCGCTGACAATATTCGCAAACGCGCCGTTGCCGTAAACCTTTCAGAGCCTGAAGCCTTTGCGATCGCCTATGCCCTGGGCGGTCTGGTCGAAAAATTCCTGTTCGATCTTTATGTGGAACGCAATCCGGCCCTCATGTCCGAATTCACGTCCACCAGCGATGCCGCCCGCTTTCTGGCTATTCTTTGGTTCCGTGCGCTTTACCTCGCCAACCCGACAGAGGCCGAACTTGCCAAATTCACCAAGTTTGACAAGCTTCATGTCACGGACATCGCCTGACCGGCCCCGGGTCAATAAAATTATATAATATAACGCCTTTAATTTCCTGGTCGATTCCGGCAACGGTCGGAGTATGATCGCGGCAAGTGCTGTCAGAGTTTCAGAGTACGTCCACCACAGCCGCATCGAGGGTCATGTTCAAGGAACGCCAGATCACCAGCATGTCCCTGCTCGCCTATGCGTTGCCGGCGGCGGCCTTTGCCATCCCCACCATCCCCGTCGCCATTCATGTGCCAGGACTTTATGCCGAGGACATGGGACTAGGCCTTGCGGCGGTGGGGGCGGCGCTGCTGATCGCACGCTTTTTCGATATCATCAGCGACCCGCTCGCCGGCATCATCAGCGACCGTTTCCCCCTGCCCTGGGGACGGCGCAAGACCTGGGTAATTCTTGGCGCCCTTGCCGCGGGCTTTGGCCTCTACCGGTTGTTTTCACCGCCTGCGGGGGCGGACATCAATTATCTTCTGACCTGGTCCGTCGTGCTTTATGTGGGCTGGACCTTTGTTACGGTGCCTTATAATGCCTGGGGGGCCGAGCTTTCGGAAACCTATGACGGGCGAACGCGGATCACCACCGCGCGCGAAGCCTGCGGCGTGATCGGCATTCTGGTCGCCTCGATCGCACCGTTCTTGTTGTCCTATATGGAGCTGGATGACGAGGCCAGTCGGCAGGGCATCGTCTGGATCGCCTTCATGTTTGGCACCCCGGCGCTGATTTTTCTCATTCTGCTGGTGCCGGAACGGCCGCGCCCACCCTCGGCCAAGCCGTATTTCTCCCGCGCGTCCTTGAAAGCCATTGCCAAGAACAGCCTGTTCATACGGCTGGTCACGGCCTGGTTTCTGAACGGCACCGCCAATGCCCTGACCGTCATTCTGTTGCCGCTTTATATCAAATATGTCCTCGCCGTCCCGCACGAGACCCGGGACGCGCTGATTTTTCTCTATTTTGCCTCGGCGGTGCTGGCTCTGCCATTTTGCGCCAAGCTGTCAAAGCGACTGTCAAAACATCAGAGCTGGAGCGTCATCATGACCGGTGCCAGCCTGACCTTTTTGCTGGTGCCGCTTGTGGGGCCGGGCGACGTCTGGCTGTTTGCCATTGTCTGCGCCATCACCGGCGCGGCCCTTGGCGCCGATCTCGCGCTGCCGCCCGCCATGCAGGCTGATGTGATTGACATCGACCGCCTGCATACCCACGAAGAACGCGCCGGGCTGTTTTTCGCCTTTTGGGGCATGGCCACCAAGCTCGCGCTGGCTCTCGCCATCGGCTGCGCCTTTCCGCTGCTTGATGCCACGGGCTTCGTGACCGACGGCACGACCAACAGCCCGCCCGCCCTCATGATGCTTATGGTGCTTTATGCGACGGTGCCTGCCGCGCTTAAATTCGCGGCCATCGGGCTTATGTGGAATTATCCCTTGTCGCGCAAGCGTCAGGAAGCGTTGCGCCGGCGATTGTCGCGCCGTCCAAGCTCACCCCGTAAGCGGGCGGCGGCCTAACCGTCACCCCGCCGTCCGGCCTCCCGCCACCGGGGTTTCAGGAACCGCGCAGCTGTCACAGATATAATCAATGACCGATTTGTCCTTCTTGGTGACAAAGCGCAGCTTGACCCAGCGCCCGGCCCGGTCATACCAGACATCAAGGTCGAGATCGCCGCGGAAGCTGTAGTGGCGTGCGGGCAGGCTACCGCTGTTGATGGCAATAAGCTCCTCCCCGAGATCAGTCACCTGCACGGCGTCAATGCGGCCGCTCTGGCTATTCAGAATGCGGCTGGTTTTCAGTGTCGCCGGGTTCCAATGTTCGGTCGGATAGAGCGGAGCCGCCACCAGAACCTCTCCTTCCGGACCATTGACACGCATCCCCGCGGACGTGGCCGAGGCCAGGATCTGTTTCTTCTTGCCGTTGTCATTCACATGCGCCTCGAAACTGGTCATCGTCTCCCCGCACCAGAGCGACACGGAATCGAAGCTGTAGCTATAGGCGGTCACGAACAGGACCTTGACCTTGAGACGGCCTTCGTTCACCACGCGCAGAATGCCATTTTCCGTGCTGAAGCGCGTCTCCTGATGGCCGATCAGATCGCCATTGCGGCGAATGTCATAACTGACCTGATTGCCATAGAGAAGATCCGGACGCAGCCCCGCAGCCGTCTGCGGCCGGCTTGAACAGGACATGGCGGAACCGTCAAGGCTGGCGGCAATCGCCACACCCGGCAATGTCAGAAAAATCACAGTGCGAAACAGGAAAGACAGCGACAAGCCCCGACCCCCGTCTTGCGTTGATGAGCTTATATTTACGTCATAAAAACTCTTGGAGATCAAGCGGCCGACAGGTCATGCCTCCGCTTCCGCTGTAGCGCCGGCACCATCCGGAGGGCGAGCAGAACGAGAATGATCGAGAGATAAATCAGCGGCTCGGTCACATCCGCCTTCACCGACATGGTGAAATGAATGGCAGCCATAATACCCGCCCCGTAAACCAGACGATGCAACGCCTGCCAGCGCCGCCCGCCCAACCGCCGCACCATCTTGTTAGTCGAAGTGACGGCCAGCGCCAGCAGGATAAGAAACGTCGCAAACCCAAGCATGATGAAAGGACGCTTGGCCACATCCTTCCAGATGTCATGCAGGTTGAAAAACTGATCGACCCCGGCATAGGTCAGCACATGGAGGAGAGCATAAAAAAACGCATAAAGCCCGATCATGCGGCGATAGCGCATGATCGTCTTGATGCCACTCAACCGCATGAACGGCGTCACCGCCAGGGCGAGACAGAGAAAACGAATAGCCCAGAGGCCAGTGAAATGAATACCCTCCTTGATCGGGTTGGCGCCAAGCCCGCCCGACAGCACAAGCCACACAAGCCAGGCGGCGGGAACCAACCCGATAACAAATAGAACCGCCTTCCAGGGATCACGTCGCCGCATCAGAAATACCGCCTAAGATCCATGCCCTTGTAAAGCCCCGCGACCTCCTCCCCATAGCCGTTGAACATCAGCGTTTCCCGGCGGAAAAACTCCCCGATGCGGCGTTCCTTGGCCTGGCTCCAGCGCGGATGATCCACGGTCGGGTTCACATTGGCGTAAAAGCCATATTCCTGCGGCGCCGACAGATTCCAGGCCGTCACCGGCTGCCGCTCGGTCAGCCGGATGCGGGTGATCGACTTGATGCTTTTAAAGCCATATTTCCACGGCACCACCAGCCGGATCGGCGCGCCATTCTGATTTTCAAGCGGCCGCCCATAAAGCCCGACCGCGAGGATCGCCAAGGGATTCATGGCCTCATCAAGCCGCAGGCCTTCACGATAGGGCCAGGTGAGCACGGCACTCCGTTGCCCCGGCATCTGTTTTGGATCATGCAGCGTCTCGAACGCCAGATAACGCGCCTTCGACGTCGGCTGCACCTGATCGAGCAGGGCCTTGAGCGGAAATCCGGCCCAGGGAATGACCATGGACCAGGCCTCGACGCAGCGCAGGCGATAGATGCGCTCCTCAAGCGGCATGGCTTTCATCAGGGCGTCAATATCGAAGGTTTTCGGCGTCGCGACCTCGCCATCGACAATCAGGCTCCAGGGCCTTGGCCGCAGGGTCCCGGCATTGCGGGAGGGATCTTCCTTGTCGGTCCCGAATTCATAAAAATTGTTATAATGGGTCACGTCGGTGAGCGGCGTCTCCTTCTCCGTCGTGCTGAAGCGGCTGTGGGCCAGCGTCCCGAGAGAGGGGGCCGCAGCCGGTGCCGCGAACGCCGGGAACGCCGCCCCAAGCGCAAGCGCCCCGCCCGCCACCATAAAAGCGCGCCGGTTCACATAAAGCGCTTCGGGCGTGACATCATTTTCACTCAGGATCTGGCGGTTACGGATCAACATGGCTGAACCTGTGACGGTGATTGAGCTTCAGAATAGCATGTTCCACGCAACAGTTAGGCCAATCCAACGTCACAATCTCGCGAGGGGGCTTATGCCTTTCCCTGCGAGGGTTCTTGCCTTTCCCTGACTTCTCGGGCAGGAAAGACGGCCTTGGACCCTTAAATGAAAGACCGCCATGGCTCCCCCCGTTATGACGCTTAAAGACATCCGTCTGCGTCTCCACGCCCATCCCCTGTTTTCCGGGGTTGAGCTTGTGCTTGAAGCCAATGATCGCGTCTGTCTTGTGGGCCGCAACGGATCGGGAAAATCGACCCTGCTCAAGGTCATCGCCGGCGAAATGGAGCCCGACAGCGGCGAACGCTTCGTCAAGCCCGGCACCCATATCGTCTATCTGCCGCAGGAGCCGGTGTTCGACGGCTTTGACACGGTCGAAGCCTTTGTCGCCGACGGTCTGCCCGCCAATGCCCGGGACGACCATTATCTGGTTGAGCTCATGCTGGCCGAGCTTGGGGTCGATCCGCATACCTCCACCGCCACGCTGTCCGGCGGCGAATCGCGCAAAGCCGCGCTCGCCCGTGCCTTTGTCGCCGATCCTGACGTGCTGCTGCTGGATGAGCCGACCAACCATCTGGACCTCGCCACCATCGATTGGCTCGAAACCAAGCTCAAATCCTTTGCCGGGGCCTTCATCGTCATCAGCCATGACCGCACCTTCCTGCGCAATGTGAGCCGGGCCAGCTTCTGGCTTGATCGCGGGCTCGTGCGCAGCACCAACCGGGGCTATGCCGCCTTCGACGAATGGGCCGAACAGGTCTATGCCGAGGAAGAACAGGCAGCCCAGCGGTTCGAGAAAAAACTGGCCGAGGAACTGCATTGGCTGGCCCGTGGCGTGACCGCCCGCCGCAAACGCAATCAGGGCCGCCTGCGCCGCTTGCAGGACTTGCGGCAGGACAAGGCCGACGCTATCAAACGCACCGGCACGGTCAGCCTGCAGGCAGGTTCCGGCAGCATTTCGGGCAAGATCGTGATCGATGCCGAGCATATCTCCAAATCCTTTGGCGAACGCCAGCTGTTCAAGGATTTTTCAACCCGCATCGGCCGCGGCGACCGGGTCGGCATCATCGGTCCGAACGGGGCCGGGAAAACCACGCTGCTGAAAATCATGACCGGGCTCGCCAAGCCAGACGAAGGCAAGGTCAAACTCGGCGCGAGCCTGACCATCGCCACCCTCGACCAGACCCGGAGCGCGCTTCGTGAGACCGCAACGGTTCAGGACGCCCTGTCGGACGGCAATGACTATGTGACCGTACTCGGCGCCGAACGTCATGTGGCAAGCTATGCCCGCGACTTCCTGTTCACGTCCGAACAATTGCGGGCCCCGGTCGCGGCGCTGTCGGGCGGGGAGCGCAACCGGCTGCTGCTCGCACGGATTCTGGCCAAGCCGTCGAACCTTCTCATCCTCGACGAACCGACCAACGATCTCGATATGGAGACGCTCGACCTCCTGGAGGAACTGCTCGCCGATTATGACGGCACGCTGATCCTGGTGAGCCATGACCGCGACTTCCTCGACCGCGTGGTGACCTCGACCATCGTTCTTGAAGGCGACGGCACGGCCCTGGAATATCCCGGCGGCTACAGCGATTATCTGATCCAGCGCCGGGAGCGCAAAGCCCAGGAAAAATCCGCCGCCAGCGGAAAATCACCGGCCCCGGCCCAGCCCGCCGCTGACAAAGGCACGGCGAAGCTGAGCTATAAGCACAAACGCCGCCTTGAACTGCTGCCCGGCGAAATCAGCGCCACCCAGGACCTGATCGCCAAAACCGAAAAAGCCCTGGCCGACCCGCAGCTCTACAGCCGCGACCCGAGCGGATTCGCCAAAACCAGCGCCGCCCTCGACGCCGCTCAGGCCAAATTGCAAAACCTTGAGCACGAGTGGCTCGAAATCGAAATGCTGAGGGATGAGCTTGGCGGGTAAAGGGTCAGTGCTTCGAGACAGCCCCTGACGGGGCTTCCTCAGCACGAACGGGAACTTTTGGGACATTCTCCGTTCGCCCTGAGGAGCGCAGCGTCTCGAAGGGCAGCAACCGCCCTCAATGAATCCCGTGCATGCGCTTGCGTAGGATCGGGGTCAGTAGCAACAGCACGATCCCGGTGCCGACGCCCACCATGCCGATGGTTTTGAAGACATCCATATAGCCCGCAAGCGCCGCCTCGGGCGAGAGGGCGAGGCCGGACTCGTCGTGGGTGCCGGTGGCCATGGCGATGAGGGAGGCGATATATTGCGCCGCCGCCGTCGACAGGAACCAGACCCCCATCATCAGCCCGACGATCTTCGGCACCGACAGTTTGGTGATCATGGACAGGCCAACCGGTGACAGACAAAGTTCCCCGGTGGTGTGCAGCAGATAGGCGAGCACCAGCCAGATCATCGCCACCTTGGCGCTGCTGTCGGCGAATTGCGCGCCGAACACCAGCACGAGAAAGCCGAGCCCGGCCTGAATAATGCCAAAGGCAAATTTGGCCGGGGTCGAGGGTTCAAGCTTGCGCCGGCCGAGCCATACCCAAAGACCGGCGAACAGCGAGCCAAACACCACGATGAAGATCGGATTGAGCGACTGGAACTGCGAGGTCTGGATCGTGCTGCCCCAAAGATCGCGGTTTACACTACGATCCGCAAAGAGCGTCAGCGACGTGCCCGATTGTTCAAACAGCGCCCAGAACAGCACGCCGAACAGCATCAGCACGAGCGCCACCAACATGCGATCGCGCTCCACCGGGGTGCAGCGGAAAAAGCAGAAATACAACAGCCCCACCACCACAATCGCACTGAAGATCCAGAGGAGATTGCCAACCAGGGAAAAGCTTTGCACCAGAAACCAGGCAATCCCAATGGACGCCACCGCTCCGGCATAGATGCTATGTTCAATGTTGAGGCCGATCGGACTTTTCTGCTTGAGCCCCGAGGCACTTGGCGGTTCGGCGTGGCCCTCAAGATATTTTTGCCCGCCCCGGAAAATCAATAGCCCCAGCAGCATGCCGAACCCGGCCAGACCGAAGCCATATTTCCAGCCATAAACCTCCCCGAGATAGCCGCAGAGCAGGGACGCCACCGCCGCGCCGATATTGATGCCCATGTAAAAAATGGTGAAACCCGCATCCCGGCGCGGATCGTTCTGGTCATAAAGCGCCCCGACCATGGTCGAGATATTGGGTTTGAGAAAACCGATGCCAATGATGATGAAGGCGAGAGACAGATAGAACATCTGCAAATAGAAGGGATCGCTGATGATGGTCCGGGTTCCGTCAGCGGCAAAACTTTCGACCGCTGGCACACCTTCGAAGGCCATGCCGAAATGGCCAATGACCAGCAGGATCGCGCCGAGCGTCACCGCCTTGCGTGAGCCTAAAAACCGATCGGCCATATAGCCGCCAAGCACCGGCCCCACATAGACGAGCGCCGTATAGGCCCCGTAAACCGCATAGCTCGCCTGATCGCTGAACAGGAAATGCTTGGCCAGATAAAGGGTCAGCAGCGCCTTCATGCCGTAAAAGCTGAAGCGCTCCCACATTTCGGTCAGGAAACATATGGCCAGTCCACGCGGATGCCCGAAAAATCCCTTCATATGTCCTCCTTTGCATGGTCAAGCTGCCCTGTCTCAAGACACACGATGTTGCGGAAGCCGTCAAGAGGGGGCGCGCAATCCGCGTTTTGACGCTATCCTCAGAGTAAGCCGAGCAGGAGATAGCGCATGACGCCCCGAGATCCCATGACCGAGCTTCCGACCCATGACGTCACCAACCAGCCGCCGATCTTTGATGGCATCAATCTCTATGCGCTCGACCTCGCGCTGCAGGAGGCGCTTCTGCGCGAGGGCGGGACGGCGGTTGTGGATAAGACCGAAAGCCTTGGGGCCATCATGGGCCGCGCCGATACCTTCGAGGCGGCCGACAACGCCAACCGCCACAAGCCTGAACTCCAGAGCTTTGACCGTTATGGCCGCCGTATTGATGCGGTGAGTTTCCATCCCGCCTATCATCAGTTGATGGCGCTCGCCGTCGGATTTGAAATCCCGTCCATCGCCTGGACCGCGCCCGAGGGTGGCCATGTGGCCCATACGGCGCTTGAATATCTGTTCGCTCAGGTCGAAGGCGGTGCCTGCTGCCCGGTCACTATGACCTATGCCGCAGTCCCGGCGCTGCGTCTGCAACCGGACCTCGCCCGCGACTGGGAAGCGAAAATCCTGACCCCGCAATATGACCCGCGCCCGCTGCCCATGGCCGAGAAGGACAGCGTCACCATCGGCATGGCCATGACCGAAAAACAGGGCGGATCCGATGTCCGCGCCAACACCACCCGCGCGACACCCTTGGCCGAAAGCGGCTGGTACAGCCTCAAGGGCCATAAATGGTTCTGTTCCGCGCCCATGTCCGACGCCTTTTTGACATTGGCCCAGACCGGCAAGGGGCTCAGTTGTTTTTTCGTGCCGCGCTGGACGCCGGACGGGCGGCGCAATCCGTTTTTCATCCAGCGGCTTAAGAACAAGCTTGGCAACTGGTCCAATGCTTCGGCCGAAATTGAATATGATGGCACGCGCGCGGCGCTGGTTGGCGAAGAAGGCCGCGGCGTGGCCACCATCCTTGAGATGGTGCATCACACCCGGCTTGATACCGCCATGGCCGCCGTCGCCCTGATGCGGCAGGCGCTGACCCAGGCGCTTTATCACACGCGGCATCGGATGGCGTTCCAGAAAAAGCTGATCGACCAGCCGCTGATGAGCATGGTGCTGACCGATCTCGCGCTGGAGGTCGAGGCTGCGGTCGCCCTGCTGTTCCGAGTCGCCCGCGCCTATGACGACAGCGCCCGGGATCCGCAGGCGGCGAAATTCGCCCGGCTCGCGGTGGCGGTGGCCAAATATCATCTCAACAAGCGCGCCCCCGGCTTTGTCTATGAGGCCATGGAGTGCCTCGGCGGCATCGGCTATGTGGAGGAAAGCATCATGGCCCGACTATACCGGGAAGCGCCGCTGAACAGCATCTGGGAAGGTTCGGGCAATGTGATCTGCCTCGATGTCCTGCGCACGGTGGAAAAGGACCCGGAAACCCTTGAGCTTTATTTCGCCGAACTTGAGCGCGTGAAGGGCCAAGCCCCGGCCTTGGATCGCGCCGTGGCCGAACTTCGGGACGACTGGCGCGACCGCGAGGGCCTTGACCTCCGCGCCCGCCATCTGGCTGAAAAAATGGCTGTCTGCCTCGAAGCCGCCCTTTTGTTGGACCATGCTCCAACGGTTGTCAGCGACGGCTTCCTGCAAAGCCGCATGAGTGGCGGGCGCGGACGCGCCTATGGCAGCCTGCCGAGCTCCATCGACCGCGCGGCCATACTGGCTCGGGCCTGGCCGCTCGCCTGAAGCGATGTATATCCACCATTGCGTGCAACGATCCAAGCCATTAGACTTTTTCAACAAATACGAATGCATGGGGGGTTTGCTTGACCGTACAGATCACCGACGCCTTCGACGGCGGCAACATTGTCGTTCGCTCGCTTGAGAATCTGGAACAGATTCAGCTCGAAATCCGCAAAGACGCCCAGTCCGATTTTTACCAGTGGTTTTATTACCGCCTGTCCGGCGCACGCGGACAGGAATGCGTGATGAAACTCACCAATGCCGGGGGCGCCGCCTATGCGCCCGGCTGGACCGGCTATCAGGCCGTCGCCTCCTATGATCGGAAGACATGGTTCCGCGTCGCCACAAGCTACCGCGACGGCGCCCTGACCATCCGCCACCGCCCCGAACGCGATGCCGTCTATTATGCCTATTTCGCGCCCTATTCCATGGAGCGCCATGCCGACCTCATCAGCCGCATGATCATGGACGCGCGGGTGCGCCTGACGGTACCGGGACGCACGCTGGACGGCCAGGATCTCGATGTTCTTGAAATCGGCAATAGCGACCGCGCCCGGGCCAAGAAAATCTGGGTCATCGGCCGCCAGCATCCGGGCGAAACCATGGCCGAATGGCTGATCGAGGGGATGCTTGAACGCCTGCTCGACCGCAACGATCCGGTCGCGCGAGTGCTGCTGGAAAAAGCCGTGTTTTATGTGGCGCCGAACATGAACCCCGACGGCTCGCGCCGGGGGCATCTCAGGACCAATGCGGTCGGCACCAATCTCAATCGCGCCTGGGCGGAGCCGGATCTGAAAACCAGCCCTGAAGTGTTCCTGATCCGGGCGGAGATGCAAAAGACCGGGCTGGACTTCTGTCTCGATGTGCATGGGGACGAGGAACTGCCCTATAATTTTGTCGCCACAGCCCAAGGCATTCCGTCCTGGGACGACCGGCTCCATGATTTGACCGAGCGCTATAAGACGGCGTTGGTCGCGGCCAGCCCGGATTTCCAGACCGAAAAGGGTTACCCGAGCGTCGCCCCCGGCAAGGCCAATCTCACCATGTGCACAAGCTGGGTGAGCGAGCATTTCAAGGCACTCGCTCTCACGCTAGAACAACCATTCAAAGACACCACCGCCACCGCAAGTCCCGTCTACGGCTGGTCCCCCGCCCGCGCCAAAATTCTGGGCCGGGCTCAGCTGGATGCGGTATTTGCGGTGATTGATCAGTTGTGAACACATAAGATTGTCATGGCCGGGCGTGGACACCGGCAATCCATCTTTTCGCTATAACAGCAGGTGGCGCCATAGATACCCGGGTCAAGCCCGGGTATGACAATATATGTGTGGGGCGTCGGCAACTCCCTTGAGAAAGTCGAAACCCTGCCCGAGTGCTTTTACTGGGAAGCTGGATGCGTTCTATGCGCTGAGTGATCAGCCGGGAACCAAAATCATGTCATTGCCGGGCGTGGACACCGGCAATCCATCTCTCCGCAATACCCGCAGGCGGGACCGTGGATACCCGGGTCAAGCCCGGGTATGACAGTTTTTTGTGTGGGGCGGCGGCGCTTTAAGCTGTTTCGTCTTCCCTTAGGGCGAGTTCGGTGATCATGGCTTCGCGCATGACGAATTTCTGGACTTTGCCAGTGACGGTCATGGGGAACTCGTCGACGAAGCGCACATAACGCGGAATTTTGTAATGGGCGATCTGGCCTTTGCAGAAGGCCTGGATGTCTTCCGGCGTTACCACCACGCCCTGATGAACCTTCACCCAGACACAGAGCTCCTCGCCATATTTCGGGTCGGGCACACCAAACACCTGGGCGTCGGCGATTTTCGGGTGGCGATAGAGAAACTCCTCGATTTCTCGCGGATAGATATTTTCGCCGCCGCGAATGACCATGTCTTTGACCCGGCCGACGATGCGGCAATAACCCTCGGCATCTATGACGCCGAGATCGCCGGTATGCATCCAGCCGCCAGCGTCTATGGCGTCCGCCGTGCGCTCCGGGTCCTCCCAATAGCCGCGCATGACCGAATAACCGCGGGTGACGATTTCGCCCTGGGTGCCACGCGGTGTCATACGGCCTGCCTCGTCGATGATCTTGACCTCCACATGGGGATGGATGCGGCCGACCGTGGTGACACGCTTGTCGAGCGGATCGCCAGTGCCGGACTGGAAGCTCACGGGGCTGGTCTCGGTCATGCCATAGGCGATGGTGACTTCAGGCATATGCAGTTGATCGACCACCCGGCGCATGACCTCGATCGGACAGGGGGAGCCCGCCATGATGCCGGTGCGGAGCGATGACACGTCGGCCTCCGCCCGCGTCGGATGATCGAGCACGGCGATGAACATGGTCGGCACGCCATAAAGCGCCGTGCAGCGCTCCGCCGTCACCGCCTCAAGCACCGTCTGCGGATTGAAGGCATCGTTCGGATAAACCATGGCCGCACCATGGGTGACACAGTTCAGATTGCCCATGACCATGCCGAAACAATGATAGAGCGGCACCGGAATGCAGACCCGGTCGAACTCGGTCATGCCCATGGCCTCGCCAACAAAATACCCGTTGTTGAGGATATTGTGATGGCTGAGGGTGGCCCCTTTCGGAAGCCCGGTGGTGCCCGAGGTGAATTGGATATTGACCGGATCATCGGGCTGCAGATCAAGCGCGAGGACATCCAGACGATCCCAATGCTCGGGCTGGGCCAGCGCCGGGATATCGTCGAAATTGAACGCGCCCGCCGTATGCTCCCCACCTAAGCGGATCACATGTTGCAGCGCCGGCAGACGCGCCGCCTTCAAAGCCCCTGGCACCGACAGCGACAGTTCCGGCGCGAGTTCGCGCAGTATGGCAATATAGTCGCTCGATTTGAAATGCGCGGCCGTGACCAGCGCCTTCGCCCCCACCTTGTTGAGAGCATATTCAAGTTCCGATACCCGATAAGCCGGATTGATATTGACCAGCACAAGCCCGGCCATGGCGCTGCCGAACTGGGTCAGCACCCATTCCACGCAGTTCGGGGCCCAAATGCCGATGCGGTCCCCGGGCTCGAGCCCAAGGGCGAGAAGTCCCGCCGCGAAGGCCCGCGAGTCCTCGTATAGGTCGCGCCAGGTCAATCGGCGATTCTGTTGGCGCACGATCAAGGCATCACGGTCGGGCCATTGGGCGGCAGCGTCCGTCAGGGCCTGACCGATGGTCTTGTACAGCAGGGACTTACTGCTGGCACCCTGCACATAAGAGGTCGAATTTTTCTCGCTCATCATCGTTTTCCAACCGCCTTTTTCCTGTTTTTTCTGCTTTCGAATACCAGCCTAGCTCTGAAAACGGGATGGAGACAAGACCTTGAAATCACGCCGGAATTATTGCGCCGCACAAATATTATTGCGACGCAAAATTATTGGGCCTATCCTCAAAGCGTTCCGCGTTCGGCCGCCCCCCCGAGGACCCGCAATCAAGGATCTCATCATGGCTATCAAAACTCCCGGAAATACTCCAAACCCATCATCGGCCCCGAAAATGGGTGGGCAGAACCCCTCGACGCCTGGGGCAAATCCCACGCCCAGCTCTGCATCTTCATCGATGCAAGTCACGCAACATCCGTCGTTTCAGGAGAGCGGGTTTGCAGACCTGCGGCTCGCAGGTGACGAATTGGTTCACTTGGCCGAAGCGTCCCAGCAGGTCACTCACGACAGTCTGGTCCGCCTTGAAAAGGAAATACAGGACTATACCCGGACCTCCGTCGACCAGGGCTTAGAGGCCTTGCGGTCTATGATGGCCGTGCGCACGCTGCCCGAAGCCGTCGAACTTCAGTACAAATATAATCTTGAAGCGTTCAAGGACTTTACCGAGCATCTCCAGTCCCTGCACCAGATCGGCATCGAACTGAGCCAGAAAGCTATGGAGCCTCTGGCCGATTGCTTCGATGGCCGGTTTACAAAATTCACCGGCATGAGATCAGCCTCTGCCTGATATAAAAACAGCGCCGGAAGAGCTTCCGGCGCTGTTTTTAAATAATCGATGTAACCGCAGTTACCGGACCGGGCCATTCATGACCCGGCGCTGATTGCTGATTCGACGGTCGCGGCGCGAGGTCTGAGCCTGATAGGCCTGCGCACAATGTTCCGCACAATAGGGAACGGTCTGTTCCGCCTGCTTGCCGCAAAAATGGAAATCCGCGTCGCCTGGATGGCCAAACGGCCATTTGCACATGCGATCGGTGAGATCAAGCAGGGTCACCCGCTGTTTGACGGCTTTCTTTTCGGGTTGTTTCTTAGGCGCGGCCGGACGCGCGGCCGTGGTCGAGGCTTGCTTCGCCGTATCAGCCTTGACCGGCGACGGACGGGACGACAGACCCATGCGATGCGCCTTGCCAATGACGGCATTTCGCGTGACGCCACCGAGCTCGGTCGCGATCTGGCTTGCGCTCAGACCCTTTTCCCAAAGTTCCTTTAGTAACCCGATACGGTCGTCGGTCCAGCTCATATGCCAACCTTTGTCTCTGAAAGTCTGAAGAGGGCTCACCGTCTAGCTAATGCTTCGGGCCCCGAAAATCAAGGCTGAAGGGCAAGAAACCCCGCGATAGATGAGCGCGCCCTTGCATTTTCCGCCCGAATTTGGCTATGACTGCAAGGGAAATTCATCCCCCTGAGGATCTGTCAGTCATGTCCAGTCCCGCCGTGAAATCGCCTGCACCCTGTCCAGGCTTTGCCGAACGCCGCATCGGCCGGGTCAATTGGCTCGGCTTCTGGACCATGTATCTGAAGGAAATCCGCCGCTTCTGGAAGGTGGCCATGCAGACGGTGTTTGCCCCGGCCATCACTACGCTGCTGTTTCTGGCCATTTTCAGTCTGGCCCTCGGCGGCCATGGCCGCGTGGTTGGCGGCGTGCCGTTCGAGATGTTTCTTGCCCCCGGCCTCATCGCCATGACCATTTTGCAGAACAGCTTTGCCAATACATCATCCTCGATCCTCATCGCCAAGGTTCAGGGCAATATCATTGACGTGCTGATGCCGCCGCTCAGTCCCGGCGAAGTGACCGCCGCCTATCTTCTTGGCGGGGTGACGCGCGGCGTGCTCTGCGGCTTTGTGGTTACGCTTTGCATCCTGCTGTTCGTGCCGCTGCAGATCGCGCATCCCCTGGCCGTACTTTATTTCGGCATCAGCGGCGCCTGCATGTTGTCAATCCTCGGGATTCTGACCGGCATCTGGGCCGAGAAATTCGACCATGCGGCCACCGTCACCAATTTCATCGTGACGCCGATGTCCTTTCTCTCCGGCACCTTTTATTCGATCGAGCGCCTGCCCGGCATCTGGCACACCATCAGCCAGTTCAACCCGTTCTTTTATGTGATCGACGGCTTTCGCTATGGATTCCTTGGCCATGCCGACGGCACGCTTTGGGTCGGTGTCGCCGTGACGCTTGGCGTCAATCTGTCCCTCGGGCTGTTGTGCTATGGCCTGTTCCGCTCCGGCTACAAGCTCCGACCCTAGAAAACCGCGCATCAGGCACGGCAAGGCTGTCATTGACTTCAAGGGACCGGATCGACATAATCCCCGCCTTTTCCGGGCCTCCCGTGCCGTATTTTGTCCCGGTTTCCGCCAAGGATTATGGCCAATGAAAAACAGCCGCGCCGATCTTCCGTCTGAGTCACTGACCCCACCGGTATTGCCGACCTATGCCCGCGCCGATCTGGCCGTGGCCCGGGGTGAGGGTCCCTATCTCTTTGACGAGAGCGGCCGACGTTATCTTGATTTCGTGGCTGGTGTGGCAGTGAACTGCCTGGGTCATTGTCATCCGGCATTGGTGAGCGCGCTTGAAACCCAGGCGCGCGCGCTGTGGCATACCTCGAACCTGTTCCGCATTCCGGGTCAGGAAAAGCTCGCCGAGCGACTGACGGAACTGACCTTTGCCGACACCATGTTTTTCACCAACTCGGGTGCGGAAGCGATCGAATGCGCGATCAAGATGGCGCGCAAATTCCAAAGCCATAACAACCGTCCCGAACGTTTCCGGCTTATCACCTTTGAAGCCGCGTTCCATGGCCGCACGCTAGCGACCATTGCCGCCTCGGGTCAGGAAAAAATGCTGAAGGGATTTGGCCCCAAGGTTGATGGCTTTGATCAGGTGGCGTTTGGCGATCTCGCCGCTGCCGAAGCCGCCATCACCCCGGAAACCGCCGGGTTCCTGATCGAGCCGGTGCAGGGCGAAGGCGGCATCCGTGCCGCCACGCCGGAGTTCCTGCGCGGCCTCAGGGCGCTCGCCGATCAGCATAACCTCGTGCTGATTTTCGACGAAATCCAGTGCGGCATGGGCCGGACCGGCAAGCTTTTCGCCCATGAATGGGCCGGCGTCACCCCCGATATCATGGCTGTGGCCAAGGGCATCGGCGGCGGGTTTCCGCTCGGCGCCTGCCTTGCCACGGCCGAAGCCGCAGCGGGCATGACCGCCGGGACCCACGGCTCCACCTATGGCGGCAATCCGCTGGCCATGGCGGTCGGCAATGCCGTGCTTGAGGTGGTTGCGGGTCCGGGCTTTCTCGATCATGTCGTCGAGATCGGCGATTATCTCGGCGCAGCCCTTACCGATCTGGCCGCCCGTCATCCGGATATTTTTGCCGACGCCCGTGGTCAGGGCCTCATTCGTGGCCTCAAGCTCAAGACCGACCTCCCCGCCTTTATCGTGGCGGCGCGGGGTCAGGGCCTTCTGCTGGCGGCCGCCGGGGATAATGTGGTGCGGCTGCTGCCACCGCTCATTATCGAACGGGCTCATGTGGACGAAGCCATCGCGCTTCTGGATGCGACGGCCAAGGCTGTCGCTGCGGAAGCTGCCTGAAATGATGTATCTGAAGCCGAAGGGGGGCTTTCATCATGACCAATAATCTTTCCGGGCCAACGCCCCGGCATTTCATCGACTTGCACGAAACACCGGCGGCGGCGCTCAGGGCCATGCTGGACGTCGCCCGCGCCATGAAAAGCGCCCGCGCCGGTTGGCCCAAGGGCCAGGTCGAGCCGGACGCGCCACTTGCCGGTCACAGCCTAGCGATGATTTTCGAGAAATCCTCGACGCGGACACGGGTCTCGTTCGAAATGGCCATGCAACAGCTCGGCGGCAAAACCATCGTCATGCAGGGCAATGACATGCAGCTTGGGCGCGGCGAGCCGGTGTCCGACACCGCCAAGGTGCTGTCGCGCTATGTGGACGCCATCATGCTGCGGTCGAACAGCCATGAGGCGCTTCTGGAACTCGCCCGTCATGCGAGCGTGCCGGTGATCAACGCCCTCACCGATTTCAGCCATCCCTGTCAGGTGATGGCCGATGTCATGACCTTTGAAGAACATAAAGGCCCGATCAAAGGCCGGGTCATCACCTGGGTTGGCGATGGCAACAACATGGCCGTGTCCTGGATCCATGCCGCCGCCCGCTTTGGTTGCGAACTCCGGCTCGCCTGCCCGGCCCCCTATCGTCCGGCCCAAAGCGAAATCGACTGGGCCAACCAGAATGGCGGCAAGGTCATCCTGACCGAGGACCCGATCGAAGCCGCGCGCGACAGCGATTGCCTGATCGCCGACACCTGGGTCTCCATGGGCGACAAGGACATCGAAGAACGCTTGCAGGCGTTCCAGCCCTATCAGGTCAACGACCAGCTGATGGCGGTGGCCGCCAAGGACGCCATTTTCATGCATTGCCTCCCGGCCTATCGCGGCAAGGAAGTCAGCGCCGAGATGCTCGATGGCCCGCAATCGGTCATCTGGGACGAGGCGGAAAACCGGCTCCATGCTCAAAAAGGCATCCTCATGTGGTGTCTTGGCAAGATTTAAGCCCTTCGAACGGAAACCAGAATGTCCGAACAGTCCGACGCCCTGACCTTCAGCGATGTTGTTGTCCCCTTCGTGCTTGAAAAGCGCGGGGTAAACGGGCGCGTGACCCGGCTTGACGCCGTGGTCGACACCATCCTGACCCGCCATGATTACCCGCGCACGGTGTCGACCCTGCTCGGTGAGGCGCTGGCGATTACGGCGCTTCTGGGCAGTCTGATGAAATTCGAAGGCATCTTCACCTTGCAAGCCAAGGGCGACGGCCCGGTATCCCTGCTGGTCTGCGATTTTGTCACCGCCCCCGGCTCGGACGGCGCGGTATCGATCGGCGGCACGCTCCGGGGCTATGCCAAATATGACGTCGAAAAGCTCGCGGCACTTAGTGATGGCAGTCATGACCTCAAGACCCTAATGGGTGGGGGCTATCTCGCCTTCACTCTCGATCAGGGTGACTTTACCGACCGCTATCAGGGCATCGTCGATCTCGATGGCCAATCCCTCGACGACTGCGCGCGGGCCTATTTCAGGAATTCCGAACAGATCGCCGCCGACATCAAGACCCGCTGCGCCCTCGTCTCCGGTGCTCATGGCATGCACTGGCGGGCGGGCAGCCTGTTAGTACGTCATCTGCCCGCGATCGGGGGCGATATCGACCCCGCGACCGCCCATACGGAAGAAGAACGGCTTGAGAACTGGGACTATGCCCGGGCCATGCTGACGAGCCTCCGGGCCGAGGAACTGCTGGATCCCCGGCTGTCGCTCCATGATCTGCTCTATCGGCTCTATCATGATGACGACACGCGAGTTTACAGCCCGTCCCATCTGACCTTTGGCTGCCGCTGCAGCGAGCAGCGCCTTGCCCTGGTTATCGGCTCCTTCCCCCCGGAAGAGCGTATCGAGATGGCCAAAGACGGCGAAATCACCGCCACCTGCGAATTCTGCAAGACCGATTATAAATTCAAGCTCGCGGACTTTATGTAGGCCGCAACCGAAGAAAGAACCTGGATCGCCACGCCGCTGACGCGGCTCGCGATGACGGTTGCCACCACTTCCGTCATTGCGAGGCGCAGCCGAAGCAATCCAGACCTTTGGTGCCGATAGCAGAGCCTGGATCGCCGCGCGGCTAACGCCGCTCGCGATGACGCAAATAACGTGACACACCCCCTTCCATCGTGAACAAAAAGGGACCATATTAAGCGCCATGACCCGCGCCCCTGATATGCCCGCAAGCCCACTCTATACGCCTCACAAACCGGTCCGCCCGGAGAAACGAGAGGGCGGGATTCCGTTGCGCATGGTGACCGACTATAGCCCGTCGGGCGACCAGCCGCGCGCCATCGTCGACCTTGCGGACGGGCTCGAGCGTGGGGAAAAGGATCAGGTGTTGCTTGGCGTCACCGGATCGGGCAAGACCTTCACCATGGCCAAGGTGATCGAGACATTGCAGCGCCCGGCCATCATTCTGGCCCATAATAAAACGCTCGCGGCGCAGCTTTATGGTGAGATGCGCAGCTTTTTTCCCGACAATGCCGTCGAATATTTCGTGTCCTATTACGATTATTATCAGCCCGAAGCCTATGTGGCGCGAACCGACACCTATATCGAAAAAGAAGCCACCATCAACGAACAGATCGACCGCATGCGCCATGCGGCGACCCGCGCGCTGATTGAACGCGACGATGTGATCATTGTCGCCTCGGTGTCCTGCATCTATGGCATCGGCTCGGTTGAAACCTATACCGCCATGTCGCAAAATCTTGAGGCCGGGAAATCCTATGACCAGCGCGAGCTGCTCCGGCGTTTTGTCGCCATGCAATATAAGCGCAACGATCAGGCGTTCCAGCGCGGCACGTTCCGGGTGCGCGGCGACGTGGTCGAAGTCTTTCCATCGCATCAGGAAGACCGCGCCTGGCGGCTGTCGTTCTTTGGCGACGAGCTTGAAGCCATCATCGAATTCGACCCGCTGACCGGTGAAAAAACCGCTCAGTTCGGCAGCGTCATGCTTTATGCCAACAGCCATTATGTGACCCCGCGCCCGACCCTTGAGCAAGCCATCAAACAGGTCAAGCGCGACCTCAAGCTGCGCCTCGCCGAATTCAATGAACAGGGAAAACTGCTGGAAGCCCAGCGGCTCGATCAGCGCGTCACCTTTGACATCGAAATGATGGAGGCAACCGGCGCCTGCCCCGGCATTGAAAATTATTCGCGCTATCTGACCGGCCGCGCGCCGGGCGAGCCGCCGCCGACGCTGTTTGAATATCTGCCCGACAACGCCATCCTGTTTGTCGACGAAAGCCATCAGACGGTGCCGCAGATCGGCGGCATGTCGCGGGGCGACTATCAACGCAAATGGACCTTGACCGAATTCGGCTTCCGGCTGCCCGCCGCCATCGACAACCGGCCCCTGAAATTCGAGGAATGGCAGCAGATCCGGCCGCAATCGGTGTTCGTCTCAGCCACCCCCGGCCCGTGGGAGCTGGAACAGACCGGCGGCGTCTTTGCCGAACAGATCATCCGCCCGACGGGACTTGTGGACCCGCCCTGCATCATTCGTCCGGTGGAAACCCAGGTCGATGACCTGCTGCACGAGATCCACGCCACAGTGGCGCAGGGCTATCGCGTGCTGGTGACCACGCTGACCAAACGCATGTCCGAGGATCTGACCGAATATCTCCATGAAAACGGCGTCGCCGTGCGTTATCTTCATTCCGATATCGAAACGTTGGAGCGCATTGAGATCATTCGCGACCTTCGGCTTGGGGTGTTTGATGTGCTGATCGGCATCAACCTGCTGCGCGAGGGGCTTGATATTCCTGAATGCGGGCTTGTGGCCATTCTGGACGCCGACAAGGAAGGCTTCCTGCGCTCGACCACCTCGCTTGTGCAGACCATCGGCCGGGCGGCGCGCAACGTGGACGGCCGGGTTCTTCTATATGCCGACAAGATGACCCGCAGCCTGGTCGCGGCGCTGGACGAAACCGACCGGCGGCGGCAAAGACAGATGGCCTATAATGCCGAGCATGGCATCACGCCGGAAAGCATCAAAAAGAAGATCGGCGATATCCTCGACAGTGTGGCCGAGCAGGATCATTACACCGTCGATCTCGGCGACGAAACCACGGGCCATATGGTCGGCAACAACCTCGCCTCCCATATCGCCGCCCTGGAAAAAGACATGAAAGCGGCCGCCGCCAATCTCGAATTCGAACAGGCGGCCCGCATCCGCGATGAAATCCGCCGGCTTGAGGAACGCGACCTCGGCATCCCCGGCTCCGCCCCCTCGCTGCGCCTCAAAGCCGCCAACCGCCCGAGCGGAAAATCCACCGCCGGACGCGGCGGCACCCGCGCCCGCAAAGGCAAAAGCACCGGGTTCTGATCAGCCCGGACTGATGCCGGGCTCCTGTTCGACCGTCATGACCTGGGCGTAGTCGTCGGCGCGCAGGTCGCTGATGCTGTCATTGACCACTTCGGCCGGGGTGCCAAGGGCTTCGAGCACGCGGCCGCCGAGTTGCAGACTGGCTTCCAGGGTTTCAGGCACGGAGGCGGTCGCCCCGAGCGCCATCAGGACGTGACAGTGACCGGCATCATGGGCGCGGACAACTATGGGCAGGTCCGGCGCAAGTTCGCGGGCGGCGCGCACCGAAGCCGCCGTGACCACCGGATCGTCGATTGTCACCACCATGGCCGCCGCATGGGCGATGCCCGCTGACTTCAGGAGATCACGGCGCGAACCGTCGCCATAAAAAACTGACAGGCCACGTTCAATGGCATCGGCCACGCGGTCCGGATTGGTATCGAGGGCAACGAAATCAAGTTTGTGGCGTTCGAGCAGCGCCGCCACCGTATGGCCGACACGGCCGAATCCGGCGATCACCACATGGCCTTCGCTGCGGCTTGCGGTGGTTTCAAGATCGGGACCGAGCCGCTCGCGCGCGGCCGTCTCGCGGCTGCGGCGGTCGAGCTTTTTCTGCCACCGTTCCCCAAGCAGGAACAGGGCCGGTGTGACCGCAAGCGACAGCCCGCCGACCACATATAAAAGCTGTGCCATGTCAGGGTCGAGAAATTTCCGCGCCGCCAGCCCCATGATGACAAAAGCGAATTCGCCCACCTGGGCGAGACTGAGGCCCAACCGCAAAGCCTCCCCAAGCGTGAGCCGGAACAAGCGCCCGAGCAGGGTGATGATCGCGCCCTTGACCACAACCACAATGACCAGCACGCCGACCACCAAAGCAACATGGTCAACCACATAATGAGCATCGAGATTCATGCCCACGGTCATGAAGAAAAGCCCGAGCAACAGCCCCTGATAGGGCTCGATATCGCGCTGGATGACCTCGCGATATTCGGTCTCGGCGATCAGCAATCCGGCCAGGAAGGCGCCAAGTTCCATGGACAGCCCCACCGACTCCATGGCCGAGGCAATGCCGAACAGGATGAGAAACGCCGCCGCCGTGAACACCACATCGCTGCGGGTCCGCGCCACGGCACGAAACAGCGGCCGCAACAACAGCCGCCCGATGGCGATAACACCGGCGATGGCAATCACCGCCTGCCCGACCGCCTTCAGGCCCCCAAGCCACATGCTGGAGCCGAGAGCCGCCCCGAGAGCGGGCCCGCCGCTGGCGCTGGTTTCCACAAACAGAATAAGCGGGATCACCGCCAGATCCTGAAACAGCAGGATGGCGAAGGCCTTGCGGCCGAACCGCGTCGGCATATCGCCGCGCCCCGCCAACATCGGCAACACCACCGCCGTCGAGGACAGCGCCAGCGCCCCGGCGATGATAATCGCATGTTCAATCGAGCGATTGACCAGGGACGCAAGCAGCACCACCACGGCCATGCTGACAGTCATTTGCAGAAAACCGAGCCCGAAGACATCGCGGCGCATGGCTTTCAGACGCGCAAACGACAGCTCAAGCCCGATCGTGAACATGAGAAAGATCACGCCCACATCGGCGAAATGGGCAATCTGTTCGCGGTCGTTCAGAAGCGCCAAGCCGCCCGGCCCGATGGCCAACCCGGCCAGAATATAGCCGACAATGGGACTAGCCCCAAGCCGCGCGAGCGCGAGCACGGAGACCACCGCCGCCACCAATAGAATAAGAATATCCTGAAAGAACAGGGCGTCAGACGCCACATCGGCCGGTGTCATGCTGCGAGCACCTGAAGAAAGAGACAATCATGATGATCCCCGACCCTAACCCGAACGGGCATCCGCTGGCGAGTGGCGAATGATGTTTGGCCCCCGCGTCATAACTGCTAAAACCAGAAAAACACGCGAGGAGATTGCCGCACCATGTCCACCGTCCAGAATGCCGCCCTTGTCACCGGCGCTGCCCATCGTGTGGGCCGGGCGCTTGCAACCGATCTTGCCGCCCATGGCTGGGCCGTGGCCATTCATTGCCACCGCTCGGTCGCGGCCGCCGAGGCGCTGGCTGCGGACATCCGGGCCGGTGGTGGCAAGGCGGCAGTGGTCACCGCTGATCTTGCGTCGGAAGACGAGACGGCCGGGCTGATCGCGGCAACGACGGATGCGGTTGGGCCGTTACGGCTTCTGGTCAACAACGCCTCCCTGTTCGAGGATGACAGCTGGGAAACCGCCACCCGGGAGAGCTATGAGGCCCATATGGCCACCAACCTCCGGGCCCCGTTCCTGCTGTCCCAAGGGTTTGCGGCGCAAGCCCCCGATCACAGTGTCATCGTCAATATCATTGACCAGCGGGTATGGCGGCTCACGCCCAAGTTTTTGTCTTACACCCTGTCGAAAGCCGGGCTCTGGACCTTGACCCAGACCCTGGCCCAGGCGCTTGCGCCGCGCATTCGCGTCAATGCCATTGGGCCTGGTCCGGTGCTGCCAAGCAGTCGCCAAAGCCTTGAGTCCTTTGACGCTCAGGTCGCCGCCCTGCCGCTTGGCGCCTCGACCGGCCTTAAAGAAATCTGCGCTGCTTTACGATTTATCCTTGAAACCCCGTCCATGACAGGGCAAATGATTGCTTTAGATGGCGGCCAGCATCTCAGCTGGCAGACGCCTGACGTGATGGTCCAGGAATGACCCGGATGGAAATCAGCAACGTCCAGCCTTTGAAGATCGCCGATGCCAAGCGCTCGATCCGCCATGTCTTTGTGCGCGATCTGCAGCTTATGGCCTCGATCGGCGTTTATGCGCAGGAACTGGATATTCTTCAGCGCATCCGCATCAATGTGGATGTGTCGGTGGATGAATCGCTGTCCGTGGTCGATGGCGACGTGAGCAGCGTCGTCTGTTACGACAGCCTGGTGCGCCAGATCCGCACCCTCGTTGACTCGGGCCATATCCATCTGGTCGAGACCCTGGCCGAACGCATCGCCGACATGTCCTTGCAGGATCGTCGGGTGCGCGGCGTGCGCGTGCGCGTCGAGAAACTGGACGCCGTGCCCGACACCGCAAGCGTCGGCGTCGAGATCGAGCGCCTGCCCAACTGACCGTCTCAGTTCTTACCTTCATTGCGCCAGATAAAGTCTTGATTCCGGGTTCGCATCTGGCGTAGCCCGCGATTCGCGATGGTTAAGTTGTGCACACGACGCGTGACGCCTTTCGCAAATCCGCAATGAGTGCATAGGCTCTTAAAAAAATCCCGCACCATGCGCCTTGACTTGCTGTTCAAACACTTATTTCAATGACTTAGCAAATATGCCTGTTTTTTAGGCAACGCGCTCGAAAGCCAGCTTTCCTGCCATACGGCGCTGATGCTACCGTGGTTATGTACAGAGTTATCCACAGGAGTCGTGGATAGAATCCCGGCGAATCTCAGACCTGTTCAAACAGCCGGAGATTCTCCGCGGATTTCGGCCATATTTTGGCCAGAATCTGGGGAGACTCCCTTGAGCATCCCAACTGGAACGCTATGTTGATAACATGACACAAGATGTTGAGAGCCCCGACCAGATCGCCCATGATCAAGTCACCGTCGAAGAATCGGACAGCGCCCCGGCCGAAGGTCCGCTCGCGCGCGGCATCGGCGTTCTCAAAACGCATTTGAAAACCATGCCGACCGTGCCCGGCGTCTATCGCATGGTCGACGATAAGGGCGAGGTGCTTTATGTGGGCAAGGCCAAAAGCCTGAAAGCCCGCCTCACCTCCTATACCATCGCCGGCAATCTTTCGAACCGCATCGCCCGCATGGTGGCGCGCGTCCATAGCCTGACGGTGGTGACGACCCACACCGAAGCCGAGGCGCTGCTGCTTGAATCGAACCTGATCAAGCATTTTCGGCCCTATTACAATGTGCTGCTCAAGGACGATAAGTCCTTCCCCTATGTGCGCATCGACCGCGCCCACGCCTTTCCGCGCATCACCAAGCATCGCGGGGCGCGCAGCGACAAGGCCGAATATTACGGACCCTTCGCCGCCGCCGGTGCAGTGGTGAAAACCCTGAACGTGCTGCAACGGGCCTTTCTGCTGCGCACCTGTTCCGACAGCGTATTCGCAAGCCGCAGCCGCCCCTGTCTGCTCTATCAAATCAAGCGCTGTTCCGCGCCCTGCGTCGGCCGCATCTCCGCCACCGACTATGACGCCCTGCTGCAGGAAGCCCGCGACTTCCTCAGCGGCCGCAGCCAGAAGGTGAAGGATACCTTGACGGCGCGGATGCTGACTTCAAGCGAAGAGCTCGACTTTGAAGGCGCGGCCATTTACCGCGATCGCCTGAAGGCGCTCAGCTATGTGCAGTCGAACCAGGATATCGACAATGCCCGGCTTGGCGACATGGATGTGATCGCCGCCCATATGGCGGGTGGTCATACCTGCGTGCAGGTGTTTTTCTTCCGCGCCGGTCAGAACTGGGGCAACCGGGCCTTTTTCCCGCGTCATGACCGTACACAGGACATGGCCGAGGTCTTGCCCGCCTTTGTCGCCCAGTTCTATGCCGACAAACCGGTACCGCGTGAGATCCTTGTCAGTCATGAACTGGTTGAACATGATCTTCTGGAAGAGGCGCTCGGGGCAAAAGCCGGGCACAAGGTGACCATCACCCTGCCGAAGCGCGGTGACCGTCGCAAACTGATGGATCTGGCCGCCGTGAATGCCAAGGGCGCGCTTGAACGCAAGCTTGCCGAAAGCGCGTCACAGGTCGTGCTGCTGGAGCAGCTCGCCGAGACGTTCGGGCTGGACGGCCCACCTTCCCGCATTGAGATTTACGACAACAGCCATATCATGGGCACCAAGGCGCTCGGCGGCATGGTGGTGGCCGGGCCCGAGGGCTTCATGAAGGCCCATTACCGGCTGTTCAACATCCGCTCGGAAGAAATCACCCCCGGCGACGATTTCGGCATGATGCGCGAGGTCATGACCCGGCGTTTCGGCCGCCTGCTGCGCGACGATCCGGAACGGGCCAGTGCCGCCTGGCCGGATCTGGTGCTGATCGACGGCGGGCTTGGGCAATTGAATGCGGTGCGCGAGACCCTCGCTGATCTCGGCATCGACGATCTGCCGCTCATCGCCATCGCCAAGGGCCAGGACCGCAACGCCGGGCGCGAGGATTTTTATCTGCCCGGCCGCGCCCCCTTCAAGCTGCCGCCGGCAAGCCCGGTGCTTTACTACGTTCAGCGTCTGCGCGATGAGGCCCATCGTTTTGCCATCGGCGGCCACCGCGCGCGCCGGGCCAAGGATGTGCGGAAATCCATCCTTGATGAAGTGCCGGGCATCGGGCCTGCGCGCAAAAAAGCCCTGCTGATGCATTTCGGCTCGGCGCAGGCGGTGGCCGGTGCCGGGATCCCCGATCTTGAAGCTGTTCCGGGCGTCAATCGGGCCACGGCACGGGTCATCTACAATCATTTTCACGATCAGGGCTGATCTCTCTTGACCCAGCGTCCCCATCGTTATCAACTCATGCGGAAATTCACTTTAATCCCAATAGCTCCAAGATCCTGATCAACTCATGTTCCATCTCGCCAATATTCTCACCCTGTCCCGGATCGCGCTCATCCCGCTGTTCATCGCCACCTTTTATTTTCCGGGGGCATGGGGACATTGGGTCGGGCTTGGCCTGTTTGTGCTGGCAGGGGTGACCGACTTTCTCGACGGTTATGTGGCCCGCAGCCAGAACCTGGTGTCCGCCATGGGGCGTTTTCTCGACCCCATCGCCGACAAGCTGCTGGTCGCCGCCGCCATCATCATGCTGGTGGCCTTCAGCCGCATCAACGGGCTTGATGTGCTGGCCGCCGTGGTCATTCTGAGCCGCGAGATTTTCGTCTCAGGCCTGCGGGAGTTTCTGGCCGAACTCAAGGTCGGTGTGCCGGTGAGCCAGCTTGCCAAATGGAAAACCACGGTGCAGATTTTCGCGCTGTCGTTCCTGATCATCGGCAAGGCAGCGCCGTTCGGACTGCCCGCCGCCGACATCGGCACCGCGCTGTTGTGGATCGCCGCCATTCTGACCATTTACACCGGCTATGATTATCTGCGCGCCGGTCTCAAATACATGACCTGATATGGTGACCTTGCTCTATTTCGCCTGGGTGCGAGAAAAGATCGGCCGGGCCGACGAGACCCTGCCGCTGCCTGCGGGCGTCACCACTGTGGCCAGCCTCATCACCTATCTGAGCGCCCGGGACGCAGGCTCGGCCGAGGCGCTGGCCGACCATGACCGGCTGCGCGTGGCCGTCAATGAAACCCACGTGGATCTCAACCACCCTATCCGTGACGGCGACGAAATCGCCATCTTCCCGCCGGTCACCGGAGGCTGACATGCTGACCCAGATCGGCCCCGAGGTCATCGATCCCGGCGCGGAACTCAGCCGGTTCGAAGCCGGGCTCGGTCCGAACACAGGCGCAGTGACAAGCTTCACCGGCCGCGCCCGCGCCGATGACGGCCTCACCGGCCTGACCCTTGAACATTACCCGGCCATGGCCGCGCGCGAGCTTGGCCGCATCACAGACGACGCCATGACCCGCTTTGGCCTCGCCGACGTGATGATCCGCCATCGCGTCGGCCCCATGGTGCCGGGCGACGTCATCGTCTTTGTGGCCACCGCCTCAGCCCACCGCGCCGCCGCTTTCGAGGCCGCAAGTTTTCTGATGGACTACCTCAAAACCCGCGCACCCATCTGGAAACAGGAAACCGCCGCCTCCGGCACCCGCTGGGTCGAAGCCAAAGCCCAGGATGACGCCGCCGCCGCGCGTTGGAGCGAACCTAAGTAGAGATAAAGCATCTGGTAACCCCGCCCCCACCCCGTCATCCCCGCGAAGGCGGGGATCCAGCCTTTCTTCCGCACCCGGGCAGGCCGTGCCGCCCCCCTGGATTCCCGCCTTCGCGGGAATGACAATTCATGTCCTATCCGTCATTGCGAGGCGTAGCCGAAGCAATCCAGTCTCTCCACCGCGCGCTGGAGCACACCGTCCGATAGAAGTTTGCGCCGGTGCGGCTTCATGCTTCGAGACGCTTCGCTCCTCAGCACGAACGGGATAGGTATGAAACTCTCCGTTCGTGCTGAGGAGGGCGCAAGCCCGTCTCGAAGCATGAAGCCGCACAAAAAACCCCGCCCAGAATACTCTAGGCGGGGTTTGATCATTTCAGAAAACCGCGATCAGGCCAGACGGCCATTCACGAAATCGTCGTAATCCTTCATCAGCGTCTGGGCGATGGTGCCGACTTCGAAATTATATTGGCCGATTTCGCGCAGGGGCGTCACCTCGGCGGCGGTGCCGGTGAGGAAGGCTTGTTCGAAGCCTTCCATTTCCGACGGCATGATGGCGCGCTGGATGACTTCGATGCCGCGCTTTTTGGCGAGGTCGATCACCGTGCGGCGGGTGATGCCGTCAAGGAAGCAATCCGGGGTCGGGGTATGGATCTTGCCGTCCTGGACGAAAAAGACGTTGGCGCCGGTCGCCTCGGCCACCTGACCGCGATAATCGAACATGATGGCGTCATCAAAGCCCGCGCGGTCGGCTTCATGCTTTGACAGCGTGCAGATCATGTAAAGACCGGCGGCTTTGCTGCTGGTCGGGGCGCTGTCGGGAGCCGGGCGCTTCCAGCGCGACACCGTGAGGCGCAGGCCTTTCAGCTTGGCTTCGGGGGAGAAATAGCTCGGCCAGGCCCAGGCGGCGATGGCCACATGAGTTTTGGTCAGAGGAGCGGCCACGCCCATCTGTTCCGCCCCGCGCCAGGCCACCGGACGCAGATAGGCGTCGGTCAGATTATTGGCCTTCAGCACGTCGCGAGCGGCCTGATCGATTTCCGCAACCGAATAGGGCACCTTGAAATCGAGGATTTCAGCCGACTTATGCAGACGCTCGCTATGCTCGGTCAGCTTGAAAATTTCGCCGCCATAAGCGCGCTGGCCTTCGAACACGCTGCTCGCATAATGGAGCGCATGCGTAAGCACATGAATTTTCGCATCGCGCCAGGGCACAAGCTTGCCGTCGAACCAGATAAAGCCGTCACGATCGTCGAAAGGAATAAGACTCATGCTGTCACCTCGTTGGGGTCCCGCGGCGGAGTCCGGTGTGCCCTGTTCCAGCCCATACGCTACGACGCAGGCGGAACGCGACAGACAGTATCCCTAGGCTCTATGCCGCATTATTTGCTTGAGATGCGTATCATTCGCCTATAAATGTGTCAACATGGCTGACTTAAAGACTATGGCACCCGCACAATTCTTGCGTGACGAGGAACTTCGCAAGGGAATTGAGCTACTTTATTTCGCATATCGTGATCTCGTCTCCGATCCGGATGAGGCCCTGGCGGAATATGGCTTCGGCCGCGCGCATCACAGGGTGATTCATTTTGTCGGACGACGCCCGGGAATGGCCGTCGCCGAACTGCTCGACATCCTCAGCATCACCAAGCAAAGTCTGTCCCGCGTTCTCGGCTCGCTGATCGACGAGGGCTATGTGCGACAGGACAAGGGCAGCCGCGACCGCCGCCAGCGCCTGCTCTATCTGACCGACAAGGGGGCTGAGCTCGAACGTCAGCTGCATGCCCTGCAACGCGATCGCGTCATCCGCGCCTATAAAGAGGCCGGAGCCGATGCAGTGGCCGGATTCTGGCGCGTGCTCCTTGGTCTTACCGACCCCGAGAACCGCGCTGCCATTCAGGATTTTGTCAGCAAGTCCTGAGCCGGGTTAATTGACGTGCCCAAGCTCGCGCGAGCGTTTGGTGGCCGCCATGACCGCCTGACGCATCAACGGCGACAGGCCCTTTTCACCCATCAACACATCAAGCGCCGCCGCCGTGGTGCCCGCCGGGCTTGTCACCGCTTCGCGGAGCGCCGTCGGGCTGTCGCCGGAGTGAGCCAACAAGGCCCCCGATCCGGCCATGGTGTGAACCGCGAGCTGAAAGCTCAGCTCCTGCGGCAAGCCGGCCGCGACACCGGCCGCCGCCAGACATTCGGTCAGATAAAACAGATAGGCCGGGCCGCTGCCGGAGACCGCCGTCACCGCATCCATATGCTTTTCATCGTCAAGCCAGACAAAGGCCCCCACCGCCGACAACAGAGCCCGCGCAACCTCGGCGAGGTCCGGCGTCACAGCGTCATTGGCGATGGCCGCCGTGATGCCGTGACCGATCGCGGCCGGGGTGTTCGGCATGGCGCGCACCACCGGTGCTGCGCCGAGCGCGGACCGGAAGTAAGCGAGATTCTTACCCGCCGCGATGGACAAAAAGGCGCTGCCACGTGCCGCATAAGGAGCAAGGTCAACAAGCGCGCCATCCATCATCTGCGGCTTGACGGCGAGCACCACCAGTTGCGGCAGAAGGTCCGACGGCACATCGGCAAGGCTTGCCGCAAGCTGACCGGCACGGCCCGCGAGATGGCCGCGGATATCGTCCGATGGCTCGACAATGACGACAGCGGCGGGATCAAGCCCCTGCTGCAGCCAGCCGTCCAGCATGGCCGATCCCATACGTCCGCAGCCCATCAGCAGCAAGGGCGCGGCGGGAGTGAAACGGCTGAACAAGGGGGCGGTGGTCTCGGTCACGGACATCATATTTCCTCGCGCCTTCATATCTTATGCGGGCAATTCTTGTGAGTGCCCGTAGCTTGAGACTCACTCAAGATATCATGGCGTGCAACTGCGCCATACGGCGCGAGTGCCGCCTTGTCAGGTCAACTGTCGTCGGAATCAGGCCTCGCCCATGGTTTCCAGCATGGCGGCCTCGACGGCCTCTTCAGCGCTTTTGTCGGACCAGAGGACAAACTGGAAAACCGGATAAAAGCGTTCGCATTCCTTGATCGCGGCATGGGTCACGGCCTCGGTCATGGCTGCCGTATGCACTTCGCTGTCGGTCACGAGAATCGCATGGCGGAACATGAGCGCGCCTTCATCGGACCAAAGCTCGAAATGGCCGAGCCACAGCCGCTCGTTCACCAGAGCGAGTGTCTCATAGATCTTAGCCCGTTTCGGAAGCGGGACGCGGGCTTCGAAAACAGCCGCGATCTGCAACAGTCCGGCATCTTCGCGCCACATATAACGCAGATGAATTTCCCCCCAGGCGCCGGGGGCGACGGCGGTGACTTCCTCTTCGTCAAAGCGCTCGAACGACCATTCCTGAGCCGTCAGATAATCCTCGACCAGATCGAGCACCGAACTTGTGGAGATATCGTCTTCGTCAATATAGAGAGTCGTCATGGCAGAGAGGCTCTTTTCGCTTACCGCACGATCCGCCGAACACAAGATCTTGCAGCGTAAATATCAAGATAGTGAGTTAATCAAACTCCCGCATACCAGATATAGGCCTACAAGACGTCAGATCGCATTGATGGTTCACCGCAACACGTCACAAACCTACGCTTATAGCGGTTTCAGCGCCAAAAGCTAGTCTGTGTAAATGCCGCAATAAATTGAAAGAACAGACGGTCAGACGTCCGATTTGCCATCCAAAGCGTCAAGGCGCGCCTTGAGCGCCTCGTTTTCACGCCGGGCTTCAACAGCCATGGCCTTCACCGCCTCAAATTCCTCGCGGGTCACAAGATCCATGTTGGCGAGCAGGCGTTCGACGCGCTGACGCACGACGCCCTCAAGTTCAGCCTTGACGCCATGCAGCGTTCCGGCCGCGCCGGTCGCAAGCTTGGCGAGATCGTCAAAAAGCTTGTTCTGCGTCTGCACCATGATCGTCACTCCATCGTCTCGGCTGGTCCGCGCACTATGGCCCTTGCGCCTGTTTTTGCCAAGCGCTTCTGTTGCAAGATGCTTGACAGTCCGCGAGCGGCGCGGCCAACTGCGGCCAATGGCTTCGTCCCAAACAAGAAAGCAGTCGCCCTCATGATTGAAGTCTCGCTTGCCGGATTATTGACCTACCCGCAGATCGACCCGATTCTGCTGGAAATTGGTCCGCTGGCCATCCGCTGGTACTCGCTCGCCTATATTGCCGGGCTTCTGGGCGGCTGGGCTTATATGACCCGGCTGATCCGCATCCCGGCCCCTATCTGCAAGCGCACCGATCTGGATGATTTCATCTTATGGGCCATGCTGGCCATCGTCATCGGCGGCCGTCTTGGCTATGTGCTGTTTTACAATTTCCCTTATTATTCCGAGAATCCGGCGGCAGCGCTCAGGCTGTGGGATGGCGGCATGTCGTTTCATGGCGGTCTGGTCGGCATGAGTGTGGCGCTCATCTGGTTCTGCGCCCGGCATCATATCCCGCTGTTTCAGTTCACCGACCGCATTGCCTGCGTGGCACCTTTGGGGCTGTTTTTCGGGCGTGTCGCCAATTTCATCAATGGCGAGCTTTATGGCCGCGTCACCGACTCCCCCTTTGGCATGGTATTTCCCCATGGCGGCCCGTTGCCCCGCCATCCAAGCCAGCTTTATGAAGCGGCGCTTGAGGGCGTTCTGCTGTTCGCCCTCCTCAATCTGCTGTTCCATTTCACGGCCAGCCGCAACCGGCCCGGCATCCTGACCGGGCTTTTTCTCATCGGCTATGCCGCCGCGCGGGTGGTGGTTGAACTGGTGCGGGAGCCCGACAGCCAGCTGGGCTACCTGTTTGATCATGTGACCATGGGGCAATTGCTGTCTCTGCCGATTGCCCTTGCCGGGTTTGTCATCATCATCCTGGCCTTTCGCAAGGCACCGCTCAGACCATGACCGCATCCAGCATGACCCCCTTGGCGCAGCGCCTGATCGCTGACATCCGTGGCGCGGGCCCGATGCCGGTCGCAAGCTTCATGGCGGCCGCCCTTGGCGACCCCGTGCATGGCTATTACATGACCCGCGACCCCTTTGGCGCACGCGGCGACTTCATCACCGCCCCCGAAGTCAGCCAGATGTTCGGCGAGATCATCGGCCTGTGGGTGGCGAGCGAATGGCAGGCCATGGGATCACCTCCGCAGGTGACGCTGCTGGAACTTGGCCCGGGACGGGGCACGCTGATGGCCGATGCGCTCCGTGCGCTCCGGGTGCTGCCGGCCTGTCGCGAGGCCCTGAGCGTGCGGCTTGTGGAGATGAGCCCCGAACTCATGGCCCGTCAGCGCGACGCCCTCAAGGATGTGGCCAATATTCACTGGCACGCAAGCGCCGCCGACGCCCTCGCGGCGAGTGGGGATAGCCCGGTCATCCTGCTTGCCAATGAATTTCTCGATGCCCTGCCTATTCATCAGCTGGTGATGACCGCCGACGGCTGGCGCGAGCGGCTGGTGGACGCAACCCCCGGCGGCAAGCTCGACTGGACGCTCGCCATCAACCCGACCCCACTTGAGGCGCTGATCCCTCCGAGCTTGTCGAATGCTCATGCCGGGGCGCTCTTTGAACTCTGCCCGGCAGCGCTCACCCTCGCAGGCGACCTTGCCCGCCATATCAAGGCCCATGGCGGCAGCGCGCTCTTTATCGATTACGGGCATGAGCGGCCGGGCTATGGCGACACCCTGCAGGCGCTCAAAAGCAACAATTTCGCCGACGCGCTGACCGAACCGGGTGAGGCCGACCTCACCGCCCATGTGGATTTCAGCGCCCTCGGCAATGCCGCAAAAGACGCCGGCCTCGCCGTCGCCGGGCCGATTTCGCAGGGCCGTTTCCTGCTTGGACTCGGCATTCGCGCCCGCGCCGAGCGGCTCACCAATGCAAGCCCCGCCCGCGCCGCCGAGATCGCCACCGCCCTCACCCGCTTGACCGCAGCCGAAGAGATGGGCACGCTTTTCAAAGTGATGGCGCTGCGTCATCCCGATCTGCCGCCATCAGCGGGTTTTGCCCCCGAGGGAGAGAGCTGACCCATGCTGCACAGCGATCTTTTGGAGCATCCGAAGCTGCGTCACGGGTTTTTCACCCGTCAGGGCGGCATTTCGCGCGGGGTTTACACCAGCCTCAATTGCGGGCCGGGGTCGGCCGACGATCCGGCCCACGTGGTCGAGAACCGCCGCCGCGTGGTCGAGCGATTGGCCGAAGATCTGATCAGCACTGACCTGCCGCTCTGTTCTCTTTATCAGGTCCATGGCCCGGCCGTTGTTCATGTGACAGCGCCCTGGGACGCCGCCAACCGTCCCGAGGCTGACGCCATGGTCACCGATCGACCGGGCATCGCCCTTGGCATCCTCACCGCCGATTGCACGCCGGTGCTGTTTGCTGATCCGCAGGCGGGCGTCGTTGGCGCGGCCCATGCGGGCTGGAAAGGGGCGCTCTATGGCGTGCTTGGCGCAACCATTACGGCTATGGAACGATTAGGCGCGAGCCGCTCCCGCATTCAGGCCGCCATTGGCCCGACCATCGCGCAAGAGTCCTATGAGGTGAGCGCCGCTTTCCGTGCTACATTCCTTGAACAGGACCCTGGGCACGCCCGCTTTTTCGTCCCCGGACGCGACAGCGATCATGCCCAGTTCGACCTGCCCGGCTTTGTCGCGGCCCGGCTTTTGGCCGAGGGCATCGGCGGTCTGGATGACCTAAAGCTTGACACTTACGCCGACAGCCGCCGCTTTTTCAGCTTCCGCCGCACCACCCATCACGGCGAGGCCGATTACGGACGACAGATTTCAGCAATCATGGTCGCTCCAATTTAACCTGTCCGAGAACATTTACAGCGCCCGGTCTGCCTGATATTGTCCGCGAAATTTAACCTTTCAGACGTCTGACGCGGGATTGACTGCATGAAAATCTTGGCCGGAAACAGTAACCGTCCGCTTGCCGAAGCCATCGCCGCCTATCTCAAAATGCCCTTGGTGAGCGCCGATGTCCGGCGTTTTTCCGACAATGAGATTTTTGTCGAGATCCATGAAAATGTCCGTGGCGAGGATGTGTTCGTTATTCAGTCCACATCCTATCCGGCGAACGACCATGTGATGGAACTGCTCATCACCATCGATGCCCTGAAGCGCGCCTCGGCCCGCCGCATCACCGCCGTGATCCCCTATTTCGGTTATGCCCGCCAGGACCGCAAACCCGGACCGCGCACGCCGATCACCGCCAAGCTCGTGGCCAATCTGATCACCGTGGCCGGGGCTGACCGGGTCTTGACCATGGATCTCCATGCCGGTCAGATCCAGGGCTTTTTTGATATCCCGACCGACAATCTCTTTGCCATGCCGGTGCTGGTGAAGGATGTGAAGCAAAACTTCGACATCAATGATCTTGTGGTGGTGTCGCCGGACGTCGGCGGCGTGGTGCGCGCCCGGGCCCATGCCAAGCGCATTGGTGACGACGGCCTGCCGCTTGCCATCATCGACAAACGTCGCGAACGCGCCAATGTCTCGGAAGTCATGCATATCATCGGCGAAGTCGAGGGTAAGGCCTGTATCCTCGTCGACGATATCGTCGATACCGCCGGCACGCTGTGCAACGCCGCCGACGCCCTGATGAAGGCCGGAGCCACCTCGGTCAGCGCCTATGTGGCCCATGGCGTGCTGTCCGGCAAGGCGCTTGAACGCATTGAAAATTCGGCGATCGAATCCGTGGTCGTCACCGACAGCATCAAAGCCACCGAGGCCATCCGCGCCTGCAACAAGATCCGCTATATCTCCATGGCCCCGCTGATCGGCGAAGCCATGAAGCGCATCAGCGAAGAAAGCTCGGTCTCGGTTCTGTTCCACTAAAAGCGCCAATCCATAATTTTGCCTGCGATCTTCTGGGTCGCAGGCAAAATTTTGCCGGGACACTCCCCGTCGGGATTAAAAACGGCATTTCACCCTCGGATATGCGATAGCATCCGCATTTCCCTGAGATATTATTGATTTCTTTAAAAATATTTCGCAACTTACGGTGTCAACATACAAGGGGACTTCCATCATGCTTCAAAGGTCCATGCGTAAAACGGTCAGCTTGATGACCATGGCTGCCACGGTCGTCGGCCTCAGCGCCCAGATGCCGCTGCGCGCCGAAACTGCTCAACAGCAGAGGGCGCAGAAAACCGCTGAAATCCCCCGTTGCAACAAAAAGATCGGCACCATCGCCATCGCCGAGCCGGAACGCAACTGGTGGAGCGAGTATCAGCTCGGTTCGCCGGAAGCCCTGCTTAAGGTCTTTGTCATGCAGTCTGGCTGCTTCTCCCTCGTCGATCGCGGCAAGGGCATGGCCATGATGCAGCAGGAACGGGCCCTTGCATCGGGCGGCGACCTTCGCGGCGGCTCGAACATCGGCAAGGGCCAGGTCAAGGCGGCGGACTATGTGCTGGTGCCTGATCTCGTGTCGCAGAACAGCAATTCCGGTGGCAATGCCATCGGCGGCATCGTCGGCGGCCTTTTGGGCGGCGCGGTCGGCGGCCTGGTGGGCGGCATCAATATCAAAAAGAAAACCGCTGACGTGGTTCTGACGGTGACCGACGTGCGCTCGTCCGAGCAGCTCGCCATCATGGAAGGCCATTCCAAGAAATCCGACCTCGGCTGGGGTGCTGGCGGCGGTCTGTTCACCGGCGGCGCGCTCATCGGCGGCGGCGCTTCGGGCTATGCCAATACCGAAATCGGCCAGGTCATCACCCTCGCCTATCTCGACGCCTACACCAAGCTTGTGGATCAGTTCGGCGGTCTGTCAGGCGATGCCTCAGGCAGCAATGTGCGGCAATCCGTACAGATGACCAAGCCGAGCAGCATGTATACCGAACCAAGCATGCGGTCGACCGCAGTGCGCCCGCTTGATCCCGGCATGACGCTTTACCCCACTGGCAACAAGAACGGCATGATGTGGGAAGTGGAAGACGAGCTCGGCCATAAGGGCTGGGTCAGCTCGATCATGTTCGAACTGGCAAAATAATGTATCTTTGCGATTGAGGGCGGCCGCATCCTGACAGGTGCGGCCGCCCTCTTCTTTGCTCAAACCCTTTCCCGGCTTGTTTTTCAGGCCCAATCAGGGTACAAGCCCCCGATCAATCATGTGTCCGCAGCCTTGGAGGCGGAGCGTGAGGGAGGATCGCGGTCACATGGTGTGGCCCGCGCAATGCCCGGATAGCAGTGGATTCAAGGAGCGAACCATGTCAGAAACTCAAGTTCTCAAAGCCGCCCTCCGTACCAAACTCGGTAAGGGCGCCTCGCGCGCATCGCGCCGCGCCGAATATATCCCGGCCGTCGTCTATGGTAACAAGAAAGACGCCGTGTCGATTTCGGTGTTCCGCAACGACCTCGTAAAGGTCATCAATCGCGGCAATTTCTTTTCGAACACCCTCGATCTCGAAATCGACGGCAAGAAAGAACGCGTTCTGCCGCGTGACATTCAGCTGCACCCGGTCACCGATTGGCCGCTGCATGTGGATTTCCTGCGCCTGTCGAGCGATGCAATGATCGCCATCGCCATCCCGGTGACCTTCATCAACCAGGAAACCTCTCCTGGCCTGAAGCGTGGCGGCGTACTCAACATCGTGCGTCATGAAGTCGAACTGAACTGCCCGGCCAACGCCATTCTCGCCGAAATCGTCGTTGACCTTGCCGGTCTCGACATTGGCCACACCATTCATTTCAGCGCAGTCACCCTGCCGGCTGGCGTGACCCCGGTCATCACCGACCGCGATTTCACCATCGCCACCCTGCAGGCTCCGAGCGGCCTGAAGTCGGAAGAAGCAGCCGCGGCTGAAGCCTAAGCCGCAGCGATCCGAGAGGTCGGCGGAATGTTCCAGCGTTGGGGGTAACCCGTCATGCTGCTAGTGGTCGGCCTCGGCAATCCCGGCGCGCAATATGCCTATAACCGGCATAACATCGGTTTTTTGGCGGTGGACGATATCGTCCACCGCCATAACTTTTCGCCCTGGCGGCAACGGTTTTCGGCTCTTGTGGCCGAAGGCCGTCTCGGCGCGGAAAAAGCCATCGTCATGAAGCCCATGACCTTCATGAACCGATCCGGCCAGGCGGTCGGCGCGGCCATGCAGTTCTATAAGCTTGATCCGGCCGACGTCATCGTCATCCATGACGAACTCGATCTGTTGCCCGGACAGGTCAAGGTCAAGCGCGGTGGCGGCGCGGGCGGTCACAACGGCCTTCGGGACATCGACGCCCATATCGGACGCGATTATCTCCGGGTCAGGCTTGGCATCGGCCATCCCGGCCATCGTGATCGTGTGACCGGCTTTGTGCTGTCGGATTTCTCCCGCGCGGACGAAGACTGGCTCGACCCGTTGATCGAAGCGGTGGCGGCGCTTGCGCCCGTCCTGCCCGAGAACGACGGGGCCAAATTCACCAGTGAACTCGCGCTTCGATACCGCCACCCGGCGGCAAGCGCGGCCAAAACCACATCAGACTGATCGAGGAAGGGATTTCCCATGGGGTTCAAATGCGGCATCGTCGGATTGCCCAATGTCGGCAAATCAACGCTCTTCAACGCGCTGACCAGCACCGCAGCGGCGGCGGCAGCCAATTATCCCTTCTGCACCATCGAACCGAACGTCGGCCAGGTGCCGCTGCCCGACCCCCGCATTGATATTCTGGCGAAAATCGCCGGATCAGCCCAGATTCTGCCGACCCAGCTTGGCTTTGTCGACATCGCCGGTCTGGTGCGTGGAGCCTCGAAGGGCGAAGGGCTCGGCAACCAGTTCCTCGCCAATATCCGCGAAGTGGATGCCATCATCCATGTGCTGCGCTGTTTCGAAGATGACGACATCACCCATGTGGACGGCAAAATCGACCCGATCGCCGACGCCGAGACGGTGGAAACCGAACTGATGCTGGCCGATCTCGACAGCCTGGAGCGCCGTCATACGGCCGCTGCGAAAAAAGCCAAGGGCGGCGACAAGGACGCCAAATTGCAGGCCGACCTGATGGACCGCATCCTGACCGCGCTTAAGGACGGCAAGCCCGCCCGCGTGGTCACGCCCGAAAACGCAGACGAAACCAAAGCCTACCGTGAACTGCAGCTTTTGACCTCGAAGCCCGTGCTTTATGTCTGCAATGTCGAGGAAAGCTCCGCCGCCGCAGGCAACAGCATGTCGGAACGCGTGTTCGCCTTCGCCAAGTCTGAAGGCAACGGCGCCGTGGTCATCTGCGCCGCCATCGAGTCCGAGATTGCGCTTCTCGACAGTGCGGAGGAAAAACAGGAATTCCTCGCCGCCTCGGGCCTTGATGAAACCGGCCTGAGCCGGGTCATCCGCGCCGGATATGATCTTCTCGGCCTCATCACCTATTTCACCGTCGGCCCCAAGGAAGCCCGCGCCTGGACCATTCCGCAGGGCACCAAGGCTCCGGCCGCTGCAGGCGTCATCCATACGGATTTCGAACATGGCTTCATCCGCGCCGAAACCATCGCCTATGCCGATTATGTGGCCCTGAATGGCGAGCAGGGCGCCAAGGACGCCGGAAAAATGCGCCTCGAAGGCAAAGAATATGTTGTCGCCGACGGCGACGTCATGCATTTTCGCTTTAATACATGACGAAACAGGTCCGATTATAGCTTCATCAAGGAATTCTGGCATGGTTTACAGTTTCGAGGATATGACAGTCGGGCAGAATTTCGAATGCGGCGAATATGCGGTCACGCGTGAGGAAATCCTTGAATTTGCTGAGAAATATGACCCGCAGCCAATCCATGTGAACGAAGCCGCCGCCGCCAAGACCATGTATGGCAGCCTGATCGCCAGCGGCTGGCATACCTGCGGCATCGCCATGCGGCTGATGTGCGACAGCTTTCTCAATCAATCGACCGGCATCGGCTCGCCCGGAATCGATGAAATCCGCTTTCTGCGCCCGGTGCGGCCGGGGGACGTGCTCAGGGTATCGTTCGATGTGCTTGAAACCGCACCCTCGCGCTCGAAACCCGATCGCGGGACGATCAAGCACAAAGCCTTCGTCATGAACCAGAAAGATGAAATGGTTCTGACCATGGTGGCCATGACCATGATGCGGCGGCGGCAAATTTCCGATTGAGATCTAAGGGACTATAGGGCTCAGGAGTCCAGCAGGACCCCGGCGTCGGCACCTTTGAGGGCGTCGGCGACGGTGGCGCGGTCAAGCACTTCGGCCGTGGCGTCATAGGCCTCGGCAAAGACCTTGCGGATGGCGCAGGTCGCCTCGTCATTGCAATCCTCGCAACGGCGATAGGCCATGCGGCTCAGACAGGGCAAGGGCGCCATGGGTCCGTCAATGAGGCGCATGACGCGACCGAACGTGATGTCTTCCGGGTTTTTCAACAGTACATAGCCGCCCTGCTTGCCGCGCCGGCTGGCCACCAGACCATCATGTTTGAGATCAAGCAAGATCTGTTCGAGAAATTTCTTGGGGATATTCTGAGCTTCTGCGATTTCGGAAATCAACAGGATGCCGGGTTCGCCCGCAGCAGCCCTCTCGCTCGCCTTCGCCAAAGCGAGCAGAGCCCTCAACGCATATTTCGCTTTTTGAGAGATCACGTGACTGTCCCATCAGCCGGAAGCGGCATATCGCAAACGTCAGATAACCAAAGCGCTTATAGAAACAATCCTGCTGAAAAGAAAGCCTTTGTTGCCACCAGGGCTTTCCCTTCTATACCATGTCCCTGGGGAATGAGTACCAAGGAGGCGAAAGCCTACTTGGGCGAAGACAGTCTCGTCGCCGGCCCCTGAACCGACCAAGGACCAACGAATGTACCGAGACCGCGTGCCCGTTATCACTCCGACCGGTTTATGTCTTGCCTCTGTAATCTCCGCCTTCACTTTGAGTATTGTCCTTCCCGGCCAAGCCGCGGCCGGCAATCGTTTTCGCAGCCGCCCTGACACCCACCAGCAGGTGCAGAATATCCTCGACACCCTCTTTCCCAATGAAGGACTGGTCCCCGGACTGAGCGGCTCCGTCGGCGTCGCCACCAGCTTCACCCCCGAATACAGGGGCAGTGGCAGCTATCATCTGGCCGTTCTGCCGCTCGTCCGGCTCAATTACAAAAACTATGTCCGCCTGAGCGGCACGACGCTCAAGGTCAATGCCTTTACCCATGAGGGTCTGCGGACGGGGATCCTGGTCCGCTATATTCCCGGACGCAACAATACCCGGTCCCCGGCGCTCCATGGCCTCGACAGGATCGACAGCACGGTGGGGGTCGGCCCCTATGTTGAATATCGTAGGGGCCACCTGCTGTTAAGCACGGATTGGACCCATGCCCTTGGCGCCGGTCAGGGCGACACGCTCAATTTCTCTGCAACCTCCGGTCTTTATCAAAGTCCGGACCGTAAATTCGGTCTTCAGGGTGCGATCAGCACCTCGATCGCCACAGCCCGGCATATCCGCACCAATTTCGGCGTGACACACAGTGAAGCCTGGCATTCCTCGGGGCGCTTTCCAGACTATAACCCGAATGGCGGTCTGTTTGACGTCTCGGTCAGCCTGGGCGGGCAATATAAAATCACGGAACACTGGGGCGCTGGCCAGTTTCTCGAGCTCAAACGCCTGCTCGGCGATGCCACCAACAGCCCCCTTGTCAGAGACGTCTCCTCTTTGCAGCTGAGCGGCGGCGTCGGAGTTTATTATAAATTCTAAGCTTGGGATGGCTCACCAACCGCCGCGATCGAGCCAGTGACCGAGCTGATCAAGCCGGTCAGCGCCCCAGAACAATTCGCCCTCGGCGAGGAACATGGGAGCGCCGAAGATGCCAAGCCGCAGTGCCTCATCGGTCACGGCCTTGAGCTTGGCCCGCGCCTGATCGCCACCCATGCGGCCCGCCATATCCTCGCGATCAAGGCCAAGTTCGGCCACGACCCCAAGGATCTGATCTGCATCGCTCAGATCCTTGCCGAGGCCATAACTCGCCGCAAAGACCGCGCGGGCAAAAAGCTGCGCCATACGGGGATCGGTCTCTGCAATGGCATAAAATGCCCGTGCGGCGGGAATGCTATTGAACGGGAAAGGCTGCGGCCAGACATACGGCAGGCCGATCTCACCAGCTGACCGCTCCACATCCCGGGTGATATAGCGGCCCTTCAAGCTGTCGGACTTTGCCGGCGAACCGCCGGTTTCCTTAAACACGACCCCAAGCGAAAATGGCCGCCAGACGAAGCTCACGTCACGCGCCGCCTCAAAAGCATCAAGTTTGCCGAGCGCCACATAGGAATAAGCCGAGGAAAAATCAAAAAAGAAATCGATCGTCCGGGTCGTTTTCTGCGTCATGCCGAGCATCCCATATTTCAGCTTGCCATTAGAGATAGTTTTTCATTAGTATAGTTATGCAAGCATTACACAAGAAAAGCGGTAAGAGAAGCCGCACAAAGCTGCAAGGCGGGAATTGGGAGGATTAAGGGTTTGTTCCATACAGGGCAAACTTGCCTGCGAATTGCTGTAGCAAACCATCACCTGAACCTGTTTCAGATGCTGTCTGCCGCGGCGACGGAGGCTGTTATTCTATGTCTTTCGACCTGTAATTGGCCCCTACCCGTCGTAGGGATCATGCCGCCTCCCCCTTCCTCTCTTTCGCGATTTCTGCGGCTGCACCTGTGCAGACCGTTCACGTCGTCACGATATAGGGAGAAAATTATGCTGAACTTCAAGACATCGACCACCATCACGCCAAAGACTGCGGGGAAGACTGCGGGATTGGCCGCACTCCTTCTTGGGAGCGTGCTTGCCATCCCGGCAACGGCTGCGCCAGCTGAACCGGGGTCCTTCGGAACCCTTGAGGAAATCATCGTCACGGCCCAGAAACGCGCCGAAAACCTGCAAACCGTTCCCGTCGCCATCAGCGCCTTCAGCGAAACCGCTCTCGCCAAGATCGGCGCGGTCGGTATCGCCGACATCGCCGGGCGCACCCCCAACTTCGTCATGAACCGCAAGAATCTGGTGGAGCCGCAATTTTTTATTCGCGGCGTCGGCACCAATACCAATTCAGCGGCGGGGGATCCCACCGTCGGCATCTTCATGGACGAAGTCTATGTGGGCCGGGCGAGCGGTGCGGCTTTCGACTTTTTCGATCTTGAACGGGTTGAAGTGCTGCGCGGGCCGCAGGGCACCCTTTATGGCCGCAACACCTCGGGCGGGGCGGTCAACATCATCACCAAGAAGCCATCGGACAAACCTTACGTGAAGCTTGAGGGCACCTACGGCAATTACAACACCCTTGAACTGAAAGCCGTAGGTAACGCCCCCATCAATGACAAGGTCTTTGTCAAGCTATCCGGTCTCCATCGCTCTCATGAAGGCTATTCAACAAGCCTTATCAACGGCAATGATCTCGGCAAGGAAGACAATTGGAGCGGACGGGCACAGATCCTGTTTCAACCGAACGACGACCTCAGGATCCTGCTCTCGGGCGATTACACCAAGGACCGCAACGGCGGCAACGCCCGCGTGCCCTATCTGATCTTTCCCGGCGCAACGACCGGCTACGTGCGCGCCAAATACCCGGCCGATACCGACCTCCGCGATTCATTCGCCAATCCAAACAGCTTCCAGAATCGCGAGGTCTATGGCGTCTATGGCCGTATCGATTACGACATGAGCTTCGCCACTCTGACCTCGCTCTCCGCCTACCGGCATAACGAGCTGCACTGGTTCGAGGATCTCGGTACGCCGTCCATTCCGCTCCTGCTTAAAAATGACAACAGGGCGAATGAAAAATCCCATCAGTTCAGCCAGGAGTTACGCCTGACCTCGCTGCCGGGCAGCAAGGTCAACTGGGTCACCGGACTGTTCTATTTCGATGAAAAGGTCAGTCGCAACGACAATTATGTCACCAGCTTCCTGCTGGTGCCTGCGGCGGGCGGCGATGTAACCTTCTTCCAGGACGTGACATCGAAAAGCTATGCCGCCTTCGGGCAGATGACCTATCCGTTCACCGAAACCCTGAGTGTGACCGGTGGCCTGCGTTGGACCCATGACAAAAAGGACGCCTTCCAGGCGGCCACCAACAATACGAACAACCCCACTTCAGGCATTCCGCTGTTTCCGAATGGTCCTTATGCCGTCCCGGCTGAACATAGCTGGAGCGCGCTGACCGGACGTCTCGCCCTTGAATATAAAGACGCTGACGGCCCGCTCCTTTATGCGAGTGTGAGCCGTGGATATAAATCGGGCATCTATGCAAGCCAGAACAATGTCATCGCCAATGTCGGCATTCCCTTGCCGCCCGAGCATTCCTGGACCTATGAAGCCGGCATCAAGAGCGACTGGCTTGACAACCGGCTGCGCTTCAATGCCACGGGCTTTTATACCGACTATCGGGCCCTGCAATTGTACCGGCTTGACTCCTCATTGCGCCTGATCACCTTCAGCTCCAACGCTAAAATTTATGGCGCGGAAATCGAAACAAGCGCTCTCCTGACCGATAATCTCGAAATCGGCGCCAATGGATCCTTCCTCCACACCGAAATCACCACTGGCGAATTCAAGAACAATCAACTGGCCCGGGCTCCGAAATGGAACACCAGCCTCTATGCCGCGCTCACCTTCCCGGTCCCGAGCGGCGACCTCAGTCTGCGCACCGATTTTCGCTGGACGAGCAAATATTACTTCGAGCCCACCAATGCGCGGGAAACCAAAATCGACAGCATCAGTCTGTTTGACGCCCGCCTCACCTACACCCATGAGGCGAGCGGCGTTCAGGTGGCGGTCTGGGGCAAAAACCTCGGCAACAGGGATGTGCCCACGCATATCATTCCCTTCCTCGGCAATGGCTATGCCGTGTTCGATGCCCCGCGCACCTTTGGCGTGACTCTGAATTATAAATGGGGGGAATGATCGAGCTTCCCTTCGCTTAGCCTCTCAACAAACGTGATGACGACCGGCCCCCTACCGCCCTGGCGAGAGGGGGCCGGTTTTTTTATGCTTGTCAGGCGACGGCAGAACGAATTAGTATATTTATGCAAGTAATAGCCAAGGGCCCGAAATGACCGCACGCACCCGCTTGTCCGAAATCTATCGCCAGATGACCTTGCCGGTCATTGCCGCCCCTATGTTTCTGGTGTCCGGCCCCGATCTGGTGCTGGCCTCCTGCCGGGGCGGCGTCATCGGGTCGTTTCCGTTTCCGAACAGCCGCAGCATCGAGCTGCTCGACGAGTGGCTCGGACGCATCAACGCCGAGCTTGCCGCCGACCGCGCGGCCGGGCGGATCGTCGCGCCCTGGGCCGCCAATATGGTGACGCATCGCTCTTATGACCGGCTGGACGCGGAACTGGAGCTTGTGGCCCGCCATCAGCCGCCCATCGTCATCACCGCGCTTGGCGGACCCGGCCCGGTCATTCCGACCGTGCACAGCTATGGCGGGCTGGTGTTCGCCGACGTCAACAGCGTGCCCTATGCGAAGAAAGCAGCGGAGGCGGGCGCCGACGGGCTCGTGCTTGTCAGTTCCGGGGCCGGTGGACATACCGGGCAGATGTCGCCCTTTGCCTTTGTCACCGCCGTGCGCGAATTTTTTAACGGCATCATCGTGCTCGCCGGATCGGTGGCGACGGGGCAGGCGGTGCGCGCCTCTGAAATGCTCGGGGCCGATTTCGCCTATGTGGGCACGCCCTTCATCGCCAGTTCGGAAAGCCTCGCCAACGACGAATACCGGCAGATGCTGATCGACGCGAGTTTCGAGGATCTGGTGCTCAGCAACAAGCTGACCGGCGCTTATGCCTATTACCTCAAGGCTAGTCTGGAAAAAATGGGCCTCGATCCGGCCAACCCCGGCGCCGGCAGCGCCATCAATTTTGGCGGTGCCCAAACCCAGATCAAGGCCTGGAAAGATGTATGGTCGGCCGGACATGGCGTCGGCAGCGTCCGCGACATCGCCCCGGCAGCCGCCTTGATCGCCCGGCTCAAGGCTGAATATGACCGGGCTGACGCAAGCCATCCCTTTCTTGACGCCAAAGGATCCAGGACATGCGCACCACAATCCGCGATGTGACCCTGCTTGCGATAGACAGCGACAGCCCCTATCTGGTGCCGCCTTTCGGCCCCGTTCATGCTGAAGTGACCGCCGAGGATCTCGATATTATTGCTGGCGAAGTCCCGCGGGATCTCGATGGCGTCTATCTGCGCACCGGGCCGAACCCGCGTGTGCTTGCAAGCGGACGGCCCCATTGGTTCGACGGCGACGGCATGATCCATGGTGCCGAAATTCGTGACGGCCGCATCACCTACCGCAACCGCTGGGTGGACACCACTGGCCTCGGCATGGAGCTCGACGCGGGCGCAGCCATCTGGCCCGGCCTGATGTCGCCCCCCGACCGCAGCCTCAAGATGGCCTGGGGCTCGGATCATTTCCTCAAGGACGCCTCGAACACCGATGTGGCGGTGTATCAGGGCGGCGCCGTCTCAACCTTCTACCAATGCGGTGACGCCTATCGCATCGATGCCCGCACCCTTGAAACCAAGGGCACCATCGAGCTGCCGCGCATGGGCGTGCGCTCCATGTCGGCGCATCCGAAGGCCGATGAACAGACCGGCGAACTGCTGTTTTTCGATTACGACAGCAAGCCGCCCTATATGACCTATGGCGTGCTGGCCCCGGACGGCTCGCTCCGTCATCATGTGGCGATTGACCTGCCGGGCGCGCGGCTGCCCCATGACATGGCCATCACCGAAAATTACACCATCCTCCATGATCTGCCGCTGTTCTGGGACCCGAAGTTGCTCGCCCGCGACATTCATAAGGTGACGTTCTATCCGGACATGCCAAGCCGCTTCGGCATCATCCCGCGCTATGGCAAGGGCGACAGTATTCGCTGGTTCGAAGCCGATCCCTGCTACATCTATCACACCGTCAATGCCTGGGAGGACGGCGACGAAATCGTCATGATCGCCTGCCGCCATATGGAGCCCGAACCGCGCCGCAATCTGGGCGACACCGAATTTTCCCGCATGATGGCCTGGCTCAGAATGGACGCAACGCTGCGGCGCTGGCGCTTCAACCTCAAGACCGGCGAAGTGAAAGAAGAGATTCTCGACGATCTCAACAGCGAGTTCCCGACCATCAACGGCCTCATGACCGGCCGCAAGTCACGCTATTGCTATAACGTCACCATCGCCGACCACGATGTGCTGTGGTTTGACGGGCTGATCAAATATGACCTTGAGACCGGCCGCTCCGACCGCTATCGCCTGCCCGAGGGCTGGATGCTGAGCGAAAGCCCGTTCGCACCACGCAAAGGCTCACGCGCCGAAGACGACGGCTATGTCATCAGCTACGCCACCGAAAGCGCCAGCGGTAAATCCGAAGTGCTGATTTTCGACGCCCAAAACATCAGCACCGGCCCCATCTGCCGCGCCGCCGTCCCCCAACGCATCCCGCCCGGCTTCCACAGCTGCTGGGTACGCGGGGAGACGATACCGGCGTGAGGTCCTATCAAATTGTCATTACCGGGCTTGCCCCGGTAATCCACGGAAACGCAGGAACGGTGGGCAAGATGGATTGCCGGGTCAAGCCCGGCAATGACAGATAGGGGTGGACTGAGAGCAAACCTGCCCCCGCGCTCCCCATCCCCTGGCCTTCGCAGCTACTGAATTCGCGGAGAGACGATTCCCACCTAAACTGTCATTACCGGGCTTGACCCGGTAATCCACGGGAACGCAGGGACGGTGGGCAAGATGGATTGCCGGGTCAAGCCCGGCAATGACAGAGGGGAGTGAGCGGTCTTAATCTCGTTCCGTCACCGTGAAGGAGACTTCGGTGATCTTGATCTCGGCCTTGCAGTGGGAACAGACCACTGCGGGATTGAGAGGGTGGCCGTCGGGCTTATGGAACAGCAAGAGCGGCGGGCCCTCGGGAAGGGCGTACCAGCCATCGCCCCAGCGCAACAGCTCAAGCAGGATGGGGTAGATATCGAGCCCCTTTTCGGCCAGCCGGTAGCGATAACGGGCAGGGCTTTCCTGATAAAGCTCGCGCCGCAGCACCTCTTCCTCGACCAGCCATTTGAGGCGGTCGGACAGGATATTGGTGGCGATCTGCGCATCCTCGCGAATATCTTCGAAGCGCTGCTTGCCGGTGAAGCAGGCGCGAAGCACCAGCATAGCCGAGCGATCGCCAATGATCTGGGCGATATCGTCAAACAGGCTGGTCGGCCCTTGACGAGCCACCGCCGAGCTCGACTGCCGCCGCCGCCGCCCATATTCAAGCGGCATCATGGCAAGCCCCGGTCCCTCTTTCCAGGTGACGGCGCGGGGGTCGATGTCCTTGTGGCAGCTTTGACACTGCATTTCCGGGGTAAATTCATGACCGCATAAATTGTGGGTCAGGGTCACCGTCATTTTGCCTTGCCCGCGGCCCCATTTACGTTCCCAACGCAGCATCATAAGCGAATTATGATAAAGCGCGCGGCCTTTGACTGTCAGCCGATACTCATAACGCGGCGGCCGCGTCGAATATTGGACGCGATCCAAACAGCCTTCCTCGGTCAGTTTTTTCAGGCGGCTGGTCACCAGCGTGCGCAGGACATTGGTGCGCGCACAGAATTCCTCGAACCGGCGCACGCCGAGAAAAGACGCTTCCAAAATCAGATTGGTCGGCAGATCGCCCACGAGTTCAAGTGCCCGCCATATGGAGCAGGCCCTGATTTCTTTTACTGCCTTGTCACTGCCCGTCCCCATATTCACACCATTACTCAAAACAGGAACCACAAAAGCCGCCAAACGCCATCCATAAGCGCGACGGTCTCATTATGCAAGATTTAGAGAAAATAAGAAATATGAAGGGATATCTGAGTGGGACTAGGGGCGTTATAAAAACGCCCCTCCCAAAATCGACCTGAGACAACAAGCAGGAACACTACAACGCGACTAATACCTGCAACATAGGACGCTGGGGCGGACAGGAAACTCTCCATCTCGCATCTATTCGCAACTACCGAAAACCCTTAATGGGAAATGGAGCAGTATAAAGAAACCACTTCCAAAATCATCCCGGGACAACAAGCAGGAAAACACTAAGCAATTAGAAACCTGCAACATCGGGAGACTTGGACAGACATGTAACTCTTTGTCTCACGGCACCTGAATATTGTGGTTTGCCGCTTTCGTCAAGTCCCACAACTTCACGTTTATGTGAATTATCATGTGATAAGGTGACAAACAGCTCCCTCTATGCAAATGAGCGCGTCGGCGTTATATAGGCGCCATGAGCAAAACAGCACCCAAAACCCTGAAAGCGCCGTCCAAGGTCGGCATCGTCAGTCTCGGCTGCCCCAAGGCGCTGGTCGATTCCGAACGCATCCTGACCAAACTCAGGTCGGAAGGCTATGCCATTTCACCGAGTTATGACGGCGCCGACGTGGTGATCGTCAATACCTGCGGCTTCCTGGACAGCGCCAAGCAGGAATCGCTCGATGCCATCGGCGAGGCCATGTCCGAGAACGGCAAGGTCATCGTCACCGGCTGCATGGGTGCCGAGGCGCAATCCATCCGCGACGTCTATCCGAATGTGCTCGCCGTCACCGGCCCGCAGCAATATGAAGCGGTGGTCAACGCCGTCCATGACGCGGCCCCGCCCGCCCATGAACCGTTCCTCGATCTGCTGCCGCCACAGGGCATCAAGCTGACGCCGCGCCATTACGCCTATCTGAAGATTTCCGAAGGCTGCAATCACAGCTGCAGCTTCTGCATCATTCCGGATCTTCGCGGCAAGCTTGTGAGCCGCCCGGTCAATGCCGTGCTGCGCGAGGCTGAAAAGCTTGTGGAATCAGGGGTTAAGGAACTCCTGATCATTTCCCAGGACACCTCGGCTTATGGCGTCGACATCAAGCACAAGACCAGCGAGTGGCGTGGCCGGCCGGTGCGCGCTCATATGACCGATCTCGCGGAGGCCCTTGGCGAGCTTGGGGTTTGGGTGCGGCTGCATTACGTCTATCCCTATCCGCATGTGGACCAGGTCATCCCGCTGATGGCTGAGGGCAAGGTCCTGCCCTATCTCGATATTCCGTTCCAGCATGCGAGCCCGAAAGTGCTGAAGGCCATGCGCCGCCCGGCCGACCACGAACGCGTCCTCGAACGCATCCGCAAGTGGCGCGACCTTGTGCCGAACCTGACGCTGCGCTCGACCTTCATCGTCGGCTTCCCTGGCGAGACTGAAGAAGACTTCCAGTTCCTGCTTGATTGGCTTCAGGAAGCCGATCTCGATCGCGTCGGCTGCTTCAAGTATGAAGCCGTCAATGGCGCGAAGGCCAACGACCTTCCCGGCGCCGTGCCGGAAGATATCAAGGAAGAACGCTGGCACCGCTTCATGGCGGCCCAGCAGGACGTCTCGGCCCGCCGCATGGAAAAGAAGGTCGGCCAGACCTATGACGTCATCATCGACGACGTCGACGATGAAGGCGCCATTGGCCGCACCAAGGCCGACGCCCCGGAAATCGACGGCAGCGTCTATGTCACCAACGGCCATGACCTGACCGTCGGCGAAATCGTCCGCGTCACCATCGAAGAAGCCGACGAATATGACCTCTGGGGCGAAGTTCAGGTTTAGGGTAACAACCAACACTATCTGTCATTACCGGGCTTGACCCGGTAATCCATGGCTCAGCCAGTATGAAGATGGATTGCCGGGTCAAGCCCGGCAATGACAGGAGGAGTGGCATCCTGATCGAGGCCACAACGCCTCCATTATTCCCCCACCCTGAACAGTCCATCCCATCCAGCCGTACTTGCGGCTTGATGAAAAAGCCCCTTATGCTGTCACACGCCATAAGGAGACTTTCCCATGTCCGTCGCTCTCCCCACCGTCTTCATCGGTCATGGCAGCCCCATGAACGCGCTTGAACAGAATTCATTCACGGCATCCTGGGCCGAATTTGGGGCGGTGATTGCCCGTCCAAAGGCCATTCTGTCTATCTCGGCCCATTGGTATACCCGCGGCAGTTTCGTCACCGCCATGTCGAGCCCGCGCACCATTCATGATTTCCGGGGCTTTCCGCAGGCGCTGTTCGATGTGCAATATCCCGCCCCCGGTGCGCCGGAGTTCGCCCGCGAAGTGGTCAAACTTCTGGCCCCCGAGCCCGTGACGCTGGATCAGGACTGGGGCCTTGACCATGGCACCTGGCAGGTGTTGGTCCATATGTTCCCGGAGGCCAATATTCCCGTGGTCCAGCTCAGCATCAATCAGGACGCTCAGCCAGCCCACCACCTTGAATTGGGCCGCCGTCTGGCGCCCTTGCGCGACGCCGGGGTGCTTATTCTCGGCAGTGGCAATGTGGTGCATAACCTTGGTCTGGCGGACTGGCAGATGGCCGAGGGCGGCTATGACTGGGCCGAGCGGTATAATGATCTGACGCGGTCGCGGTTTCTCGCCGCCGATTATGGCGCCCTTGCACAATATGAAAGCGATGGCCCCGACGCCAAGCGGGCGATCCCAACCGCCGAACATTACCTGCCGCTCCTCTATGTGGCCGGAGCCGCGCGGGCGAGCGATCCCTTGCGCGTCCTGAGCGACTCCCTTGTGATGGGGTCGCTGAGCATGCTGTCGGTCCAGGCCGGCTAGGACTCAGGGCGTCATGACCGTCAGAATGGTCGTGACGGCCGCCTCCACCCGGCATTTGATGTCCTCATCGCTCAAGACAAAGTCCGGATAGAACAATGCCCGCATATGAATATCCGCTTTGACCATGCCAAGAAACTGCTCCGAACAGAGTTCGGGGTCACGCGCGTTGAGAAGCCCTTCGGCAGTTTTCTGACGCAGATAATCGGCCAACCGAACATGGCCCTTGCCCGGGCCATTGCGGTAAAAATCATCGCCGAGTTCCGGAAACCGCGTCACTTCGCTCAGCACCGCGCGATGGATGGCCAGATTGACCGGATCGCATATGGCGCGCAAAAACGCGTCCCCGATGAACAGGAGCGCATCACGCGGGGTCTGGCTGTAGAAAGCTGCCTCATCGACACTGTCGAGAATGCGTTCGCAGCAGCGGCACAGCACCGCTGTGAACAAACCTTCCTTGCTGCCGAAATGTTCGTAAAGCGTGCGCCGCGACCCGCCTGAGCGTTCGATGATCTTGTCAAGCGTGGTGCCTGCAAAGCCATTCTCCAGAAACACAGCTGTCGCCGCCTCGACAATGGCGCGGCGGCGGAGGTCGCTGCGTGACGGCCCCTTATCCGCCGCTTTATCGGAGCGAACCGGGCGATCTTTTGCCGGGCTGACTTCAAGCACATTCATCACTGTATCCTCATGCATTTCGTCCTGTCTGTGCCAGGACCGAATGCTCGCCCTCCCTAGGCCTAAAAAATAAGCTTAGCTCAGGGAAATTATTTGACAATGGTACTGCACGGTACCATACATACGAAAATGGTACTTGCCAATACCATGCTAGTCTCATTGCATCCCAAGGATCATCGTCATGACGTCCGCCCAGAAGTCCATGCTTCGCCTCGGTGCCGCAGGTCTCCTCCTGGTGGCTGCTCTTGTCTTTGGCTGGCATTGGTGGACGGTGAGTCGTTATATCGAAACCACCGACAATGCCTATGTCGAGGCCGACATGTCGATCATAGCCCCCAAAGTCACGGGCTATGTGCGTGAAGTGCGGGTAGCCCATAACCAGCCGGTGCACACGGGCGATGTGCTTGTGGTCATCGACGACCGCGATTTCACCGCCCATGTTCAGGCTGCCGATGCCAATGTGGCGGCCCGGCGCGCGGCCAGCGCCGCACTTGTGGAACAAGTAACGCTGCAACATTCCCTCATCCATGAGGCCGAAGCTCGGCTCCGGAGCACCGAAGCCGAGCGCAAACGGGCGAAGTCCGATCTTGATCGCTATATCAGCCTCGCCAGTGATGGCACGGTGAGCCGCCAGCGCCGCGATCAGGCCGAAGCCGATCATGAAAAGGCCGACGCCGCACTCACCGCCAACAAGGCCGCCCTCGCCGCCGAGCGCCAGCGCCTGGTGGTGTTTTCGTCGCAGATCGAGGAATCCGCGGCGGCACTCAAAGCCGCCGAGGCCGAACGCACGCTGGCCCAGATCGATCTCGACAACACCATCATCCGCGCGCCCATCGATGGTGTGGTCGGCAACAAACAAGTGGAAATCGGCCAATATCTCCGCCCGGGCATGCAAATTCTGGCCGTGGTGCCGCTGCCGGACGTCCATGTGGTGGCCAATTTCAAGGAAACCCAGGTCGCCTATATGAAGATCGGCCAGCCGGTGACCCTCAAGATCGACGCCTTCAAAGACCGCGAGGTCAAGGGCACGGTCGAAAGCTTCGCCCCCGCGTCCGGTGCGCGGTTCAGCCTGCTGCCGCCCGAAAACGCCACCGGCAATTTCACCAAGATCGTCCAGCGGGTGCCGGTGCGGATCAAAGTCTCCTCAGCCGATCTCGCCGGAGCTTTGCGCCCCGGCCTTTCGGCGGTGGTGTCGGTCGATACGCGCTCAAACACGGACAACCCGGCCGGCCAAGGCCTGGCTGCGGCCGCCGCCGAAACCCCACGCGCCGCCGCCCTGCCCGCTCCCACTAGCCGCAGCGCGCCCTAAAGGCAATCCCCATGAGCAGCGCCACAAGCGTAGAGCGTCCCCACCCGACCCGCGCCCAATACATCGGTTGGGGCTTCATGGTGCTTGGCATGTTCATGGCGATTCTGGACATCCAGATCGTTGCAAGCTCTATCGCCCAGATTCAGGCCGGACTTGCGGCCAGCCCCGATGAAATCAGCTGGATTCAAACCAGTTACCTGATCGCCGAAGTGATCATGATCCCGCTGTCGGGCTATCTCGCCCGCATGATCTCCACCCGCAAACTGTTCGTCATTTCGGCCATCGGCTTCACGGTCATGAGCATCGCCTGCGCCTGTGCCTGGTCGATTGAAAGCATGATCGTCTTCCGGGCACTTCAGGGCTTTCTCGGCGGGGCCATGATCCCCACCGTGTTCACCACCACCTTCTCGCTGTTCCCGCGCCAGCGCCAGGCTTTTGCCAATGTCATTGTCGGCCTGGTAGCCACCATGGCCCCGACCATCGGCCCGACGCTTGGCGGCTGGTTGAGCGAGACCCTGTCCTGGCACTGGCTGTTCCTGGTCAATCTGGTGCCGGGCGCGCTGATCATTTTCGTCGTATCCGCCATGCCCGCGCTCGACCGCGCCGACGCGAGCTTGCGCAAGGGGTTCGACATCATCGGGCTGACCCTGATGGCCCTGTTCCTCGGCAGCCTTGAATATGTGCTCGACGAGGGCCCGCGCGACGACTGGTTTGATAAACCGTCGATCACCTTCTTCACCGTCGTCTGCGTGGCGTCAGCCTTTCTGTTCTTCCGCCGCGTCCTCAGCTATGACAAGCCGATCGTCAATATCCGCGCCTTTCGCGACCGCAATTTCGCCATCGGTTGTCTCTACAGCTTCATCATCGGCATCGGCCTTTATGGCGCGACCTATATCATGCCGCTGTTTCTCGGCCGGGTGCGCGGCTATAACGCGCTTCAAATCGGCACCATCATGGCCATTGCCGGGATCTTTCAATTCGCCTCCGCCCCGATTGCCGGGCGCTTGCAGCCGCTGATGGATCCACGTCTGATGCTCGGCATCGGTCTTGCGCTATTTGGCGGCGGGCTGTTCCTCTCCCATTACGAGACCTCCGACTGGAGCTTTCATGAGTTTCTACTGCCACAGGCGGTGCGCGGACTCGGGCTTATGTTCTGCTTCATCCCGGTGAACGCGCTCGCCCTCGGCACCCTGCCGCCGGCCGAGCTCAATAACGCGAGCGGGCTTTACAATCTCATGCGCAATCTCGGCGGGGCCATCGGCATGGCCGGGATCAACACCCTGCTCGACAGCCGGTTGCATCTTCATATGGCCCGGCTGTCGGACCGACTCGATCCGTCCCGGCCAGAATTCCGCAATCTTCTTGAGGGACTTACCGCCCGTCTGGGTGACGCGTCCGGGATCAATGCCGACGCCGCAGCGATGAAGATCATTGCCGGCCTGGTGCAGCGCGAAGCCACCGTCCTTGCGTTCAACGACGTCTATCTGGTCATGGCCGGAGTTTTCGTCGTCGGTATCCTGCTGATGCCGCTTGTGCGCAAACCCGCGCATGTGGTCAAGGACGGTCACTAAATTCCCGTAGGCCATGGATTGCCTTTGGAAATCCTTGTGTTGGCGCTAAACTGGTCAAGAACATTACAGGACTATAATTTCAGAGTATCCGACTACTATGTCGCGCAAGATCCTAGTCGTTGAAGATGACACCGTAACCGGCCCTTACATCGCGCAAGGGTTGAAGGAGGCGGGCTATGCGGTCGATCTCGTCAGCGACGGCCGCGAGGCGCTTTATCTTGCCACCGGCACCAGTCACGACCTGATCATTCTCGACCGCATGCTGCCGTCCCTCGACGGGCTGTCGGTGCTGAACGCCCTGCGGGCCGCGAGCATCGATACCCCGGTGATCTTCCTGTCCGCGCTCAGTACCCTTGATGAACGGGTGAAAGGGCTCAAGGCAGGCAGCGACGATTACATGGTCAAACCCTTCGCCTTTTCCGAACTGCTGGCCCGGGTCGAGATTCTGTTGCGCCGTCCACGTGCCAGCGACATGGCCCAGACCAAACTCACTTGCGCCGATCTCGAGCTTGAGCTTCTGACCCGCCGCGCCACCCGGGAGGGCCGCGAAATCGAATTGCAGCCACGCGAATACCGGCTGTTGGAATTTCTCATGCGCCGTCAGGGCCAGATCGTCACCCGCACCATGTTGCTTGAAGGGGTCTGGGACCATTATTTCGACCCGCAAACCAATGTCATCGATGTTCACATCAGTCGTCTTCGCCAGAAGATCGATAAAGGCTTTACGCGCACCCTGATCCATACCATCCGAGGAGCGGGATATATCCTAACAGCTGAGAGGTGAGGCCATGCGGACGATCAACACGACTGCCAGCCGGTTTGTTCGGATATTTTTGTGGGGAACTTTTGCGACCATCGTGATCGCCTATGCGATCCTCTATTTTCTGACCGTTCCCCTGTTGGAAAATCGCTATGCCGAAGCTGCCCATCATGAGGTGGAGGAGTTTCAGGCCGAGTTCATGAAAAACGGCATCCCCGGGGTCAAGTCGCTGATGGAGCGGCGGGCCAACGAAAGCCGCAACAACGAATCCGTCTATCTGCTGCAAAGCCCGACTGGCCTCATCGTGAGCGGCAACCTCGGATCCTGGCCGCCAAGCATCGAGGCCGACGGCAAATGGCACCGCATCCAGTTGTTGCGGCGGTCTGACGTCACGCCCACGCCCATTGGCTTCCGTGCCGTGCCGTTGCCGGACCGTAGCTGGCTTCTGGTCGGCCGCGACCTCCAGACCAGCGCCCTGTTCCGCAAGCGCGTGACCGAGGCGCTGACCATCGCCCTGCTGGTCACCGCCATTGTCGGCCTGGCTGGCAGTTATTTTCTGTCCCGCGTGCTGTTGCAACGGGTCGAAAGCATCACCCATGGCGTCGACGACATCATGCGCGGGGATCTATCCCGGCGTTTCGAACGTTCGGCCGAATCTGACGAGTTCGATCGCCTGGGCGGCGCGCTCAATGGCATGCTCGACCGCATCGAGGAACTGATGACCTCCATGCGCACCATCACCGACAGCATCGCCCATGACTTCCGAAGTTCTCTGATGCGCATGAAAACACGGCTTGAGGCCATGGTGGACAAGCCCAACGTGGACCAACGGGTCAAGGACACCGTCGCCGTGGTCCTGACCGAGGCGGACAACCTGGTGACGTCCCTGAACGCCCTCCTTGAGATTGCCCGCGCCGAAGCCGGTCTCAGCCGCGACCAGATGGCCAGCGTCGATCTCTCGGCCCTCGTCAAGGATCTTGGGGAGCTTTATCACCCGGTGGCGGAAGAAAAAGGAATCAATCTGAAAATCGAGGTCAGCGAGGAGCTGAAAGTGCGCGGTCACCGCCAGTTGCTGGCGCAGGCGGTGTCGAATCTGGTGGAAAACGCCCTCAAATACAGCCCGGAAGGCAGCGACGTTTTGCTGAGAACGCTGCTCGGGAATGCTGGCCCGGTGATCGTGGTCGCCGACCAAGGCCCTGGAATTCCATCAGAAGACTGGGATAAAGCGCAGGAACGCTTCGTGCGGCTTGAGACCGCTCATACCCATACGGTGCATGGTGAAGGACTCGGCCTCAGCCTCGTGGCCGCGGTCGCCAAACTGCACAGCGCCGACTTCACCCTGGCCGACAATGACCCCGGACTGAGGGCCTCCATCAAATTTCTGACTTTGGGACGAAAGTGAAGCATTCATAGAGCGATTACGGGTTTTTGTCCGAACATTACAAAATTTTAATGTTCTATCCACGCTCAGGAAATTTAGGACAGCATACCGTCCTTGTAGCGAACGAGTGTTGCCAAATTAAGGCAGACTTGAACGTATCGCGCTCGAAAATGGAGGCTTTCTGTAAAATCCATGAGCTATGCCAATCAACAATCAAGCTCTACCCGCATGGTTGGCTTCGGTATCGTGGTTCTGATGCACGTAGCCGTTGGCTATGCCCTGCAGTCAGGTCTCGCGCGTAGCGTTATTGAGGTGATCCGTGGTCCGATCGAGACCAAGATCATCGAAGAACAAAAGCCCGATGACAAAGAACCACCACCGCCGCCGCCTAAATTTGATCAACCCCCGCCGCCCTTCGTGCCTCCTCCGGAAATCTCCATTGATATGCCGGCTGAGTCCTCGTCGACTACGGCGATTTCAAACGTGCAATCCAAGGTGTCGGCCCCTGCGCCTGTCGCGGCTCCAAAGCCCGCTCAGCCAGACACGCCACCCCAAAGCACGAAGCGCAACTCCCAGCCGGAATATCCGCCGTCAGCACGACGCGCAGGTGAAGAAGGCACGGTTATCCTGCTTCTGTATGTGAAGGAAGATGGCCGCATCGGAGAAGCGAAAGTCGATAAGTCGAGTGGTTTCAACCGTCTCGATGAAGCGGCCCAGAAGGAAGCCGAACGCAATTGGCGCTTCAAGCCCGCGACGAAAGACGGCAAGCCCGTGGCAGCCTGGACCAAAGTGGCAGTCACGTTCCGCCTGACCAACTAAACTCGGCGTGAACGATAGCCACGCTTATAAGTCCAATGGACTGAACCGAATTCTGAGAGGAATTTTCAGATGATTAACGAACTTCTGTTCATCATGCAGGAAGCGGCCTCGGCCGCAGCCGACGCGGCTCACGCCGCGGCTGGCGCTGCAACCGACGCTGCTTCGGCTGCGGCTTCTGCCGCGACCGACGCCGCAGCAGCCGCCAGTGACGTTGCTGCTGACGCAGCTGCTTCCGGCGCTGCACTGACCGAAGAAGTTGCCAACCCCTACAGCCTGGGTTCCATGTGGCAGCATGGTGACTTTGTCGCCAAATCCACCCTCGTGATCCTGTTGGTCATGTCGATGGGCACATGGTTCATTCTGATCGGCAAGCTGCTTGAGCAGCAGAAGATCCTGAACCAGGCCAAAACGGCTGCCAAGAAGTTCTGGGCTGCCAAGACCATGCAGGAAGGCGTCAACTCGCTTGAAAAGACCAGCGCTTTCCGTGCTGTTGTCGAAGATGGCCTGAAGGCTGTTGAACAGCATGAAGGCTCGCTCTCGCATCAGCTCAGCCTGGCTGATTGGGTGCAGCTGTCGCTCGGCCGTTCGACCGACTTCGTACAAAGCCGCCTTCAGGGTGGTCTGCCGTTCCTCGCCAGCGTGGGTTCGGTTGCACCGTTCGTCGGTCTGTTCGGTACGGTGTGGGGTATCTACCACGCGCTTATCGCCATCGGTCTTTCCGGTCAGGCTTCGATCGACAAGGTCGCTGGTCCGGTTGGGGAAGCACTGATCATGACCGCCATCGGTCTGGCCGTCGCTGTTCCTGCCGTTCTTGGTTACAACTGGCTTGTCCGTCGTAACAAAGTGGCCATGGAAAACCTTCGTTCTTTCTCCGGCGACATCTATACCTACCTGCTGAGCGGTTCGCGCGAAGCTGGTGCACCGGCCAAGACCGCAGCTCGGAGCCACTAATATGGGTATGAATGTCGGCAGCAGTAATGGTGATGAAGACGAAGTAATGTCTAACATCAACACGACGCCTCTCGTGGACGTCATGCTGGTTCTGCTGATCATCTTCCTGATCACGGTTCCGGTCGTCCTCCAGACCGTCGATGTCGATTTGCCAAAAGCCGAAAACATCCCCACCCAGACGAAGCCTGAGAATATCAGCATCTCTGTGGACAAGGATGGCAGCGTGTTCTGGGGCATGGAGAAGATGGCGAACAACGCCGAACTTCTCGATCGTGTCAAAGAAGCCGCGCTGAAGAAACCGCAGCCGGAAGTCCATATCCGCGCCGACAAGAATACTCGCTTTGAGTATGTCGGCCGGGTGGTGGTCACCTGCCAGCGGGGCGGCATCGGCAAGGTGGGCTTCATCACCGACCCCGAACGGGTTGTTCCCAATATGTAATTGGGGAAACCTAAGGAGTTAATACACTATGGGAATGAATGTATCGTCCGGCGGTGATGATGAAGTGATGGTGGATATGAACACCACACCGCTCATCGACGTGATGCTGGTTCTCTTGGTGATGCTCATCATCACCATTCCGATCCAGACTCACGCGGTGAAACTCGACATGCCGCGACCAAACATGAACCAGAAAGAAGAGCTGGTTAAGCCCGAGGTGGTGAACCTTGAGGTAGACTTTGACGGCACTGTGATCTGGAACGGCACTCCCGTTACGGATCAGGCGACCCTGAATGGCTACCTCTCCCGCGCTGCGAATACCAATCCGCAGCCGGAAGTCCACCTTCGGCCGAATCGCCTGGCGAAATACGATCACGTCGCACGCGTGCTGGCTTCGGCCCAGCGGCTCGGCGTCCTAAAGATCGGCTTCGTCGGCAACGAACAATATATGGATTAGTCGTTTCACGGGACGGCGCTGTGCAGAGCCGATGCTGCCAGCGCCGTCTTCCGTTTTCCCCTCCTCTCCGCGAGAAATATGATCATGAGACAGACAAAGACGCTTTCCGCCGCCCTGTTGGCCTTCGCCTGCGTCGCGGGTGGTTTGGCTTCGACCGTCGTCTTCGCCCCGACTGCAGCCCATGCGGCGAAAGAGCAGAAAGTTGGTCAGAAGGTCGGCAAGCCCCTCAAAGAGGCGCAGGAAGCCGCTCAAAAGGGCGATTTCAAATCAGCTCTGGTTAAGGTGAAGGAAGCGGACGCCGTGTCCGGCAAGACCGCCTATGAGCAACAGACCGTTAACGAATTTCTTGGTTATGTGGCGATCAATCTGAAAGATTACGCAACCGCAGCCAAAGCATTTGAAGCCACCGTCACCTCAGGTCAGCTTGATGCGGCCCAGGTGCCGGCCCGTCTCAAGGCTGTGACCCAGCTCAACTATCAGATCAAGAATTACGATAAGGCGAAGCAATTCGCGAACCGCTACCTGAAGGAAGTTGGTCCGGATACCGAAATTCAGCTGATGCTGGCGCAGGTCGCCTATATCCAGCAGGATTACAAGACATCCGGCGATATGGTCCGTCAGGTCATCCGCGCCGCTGATGCCGCTGGAAAGCCAGTCAAGAAAGAGTGGCTTGAGCTCGACATGAGCAGCGCCTACAAGCTTGGCAATATGGACGGCGTCGCAAGCTCCCTGAAGCAGCTCGTCACCCGCTATCCCTCCAAGGAATATTGGGAACAGCTCCTCGACCTGTCCATGCGCAAAACAGGTTTGTCGGACAAGGACAATCTTGATTACTACCGCCTGAAGCGGGCCAACGGCCTGATCAAGGACGGCAGCGAACTGGTGGAAATGGCTCAGCTTGCCATTCAGGCCGGTCTCCCGGGTGAAGCGAAGACGGTCCTCGAAAAGGGCTTTGCGGACGGCCAGCTTGGCGGCGTCAACAAAGAACGTGAAACCCGTCTTCTGACCATGGCCAAAACACAGGCCGCCACCGACCAGAAGTCACTTGCCGCCGACGAAGCCACCGCAGCCAAGGCCGCGACCGGCGAAGCCAGCGTCAAGATCGGCGAAGCCTATTCAAGCTATGGCATGCATGACAAAGCCATTGCTGCGATCAACGCCGGTATCGCCAAAGGCGGCCTCAAGAATCCGGAAGACGCCAAACTGCGCCTTGCGCTTGCTCAACTTGCCGCCGGCAAAACCGCGGATGCCAGCAAGACCCTGCGTGACGTTAAGGCAGGCACCGGCAACACCAGCACGATCGCTGATCTGTGGCGTATCTATGTCGGCAACAAATCCTAAGGATTTCTGTCCTCTCCCGTACCCACCCATCGGCAAAACATGACTAGGTACGGACGGTGCGCTCTGCTGAGCGCACCGATTTTTTTGCCTTGTCGGCAAAACATAAGCCGTGATGAACCAGCTTAAGGCCTACTTCCAAACAGTCTCGGCCAGTCTCAGCCAGTTGCCGCCGAGAATGCCACTCGCCTCGTCTGCGCTATAGCCACGATCCAGCAGAATTTCGGCGATTTCCGGGAACTGTTCCGGGGTGACATATTTAAATGTGCCGTCATAGCCAAGCTCCGGCGGGAACAGTTCCGGATGGGCCGTCACATAGTCGGTAAGCTCGCTCATATCGAAGGTGTAATCGAGGCTGATCCCCACGTGACGCGGCCCGACCAGTTTCGCCACATAGTCCACATGGCGCACGAAATTGGCCGCCGAAACATCCATATCGCCGAGAAAACGGCCAATGCCGTTGATGCCGATGACGCCGCCGCTGGCTGCCACCGCCGTGAGGATATCGTCCGGCACATTGCGCGGATGATCCACCAGCGCACGTGGATTCGAATGCGACAGAATGACCGGTCCCCGCGCCATCTCCAGAACATCGCGCGAGGTGCGAAGGCCGGTGTGACTGATGCAGGGGAGCATGCCGACCCGCTCCATCTCCTGCACCGCATCGCGACCGAAATCGCTTAAGCCCGGATCTTCCGCATCCTGGCAGCCGCCGCCCGCCTTGTTCGCCTTGTTATAGGCGATCAGCATCCAGCGCACCCCAAGGTCGTAAAACAACTGAATGAACGACAGATCGTCCTCGACAGCGCGGATCCCTTCGATGTCGAACAGGATGGAAAGCTTGCCCGCGGCCTTGGCCGCTTTGATGTCCGCCGCCGTGCGCACCAGCGCATATTTGTCGGGCTGGCGCGCGTACCAGTTGCGCTGAGCGGCGATGATCCGTGCATGGTCCTCAAACCCCATGCTGCCAAAGCCGATATTGAGCGTGACCACATTGACGCCCGCGTCCCGGCAGCGCTCGATATCGCCCAGAAAACTTTGGTCAGGCCGCATGGGCATACAGGCATGGTTGTCCCAGACGATGCTATCGCGCAGCAGGCTGCGCCCGCGCCCGAATGCTTCTCCCGCCGTCTCCGATAAGGCACTGGTCATCGAAACTTCCTCTTGATCGTCGTTCTCAAGCTGATGATCATGCTGGAGCTTTGGCAAACGTCAAGCCCCGGGAACCTAATCGCCACAGAATTGCACGGGTCACAAAAAGATCATTGGCCAGTCTGCCCCGCCTTAGCCATAACTGCCCTAAGATCAGTTTGATAAACCAAGACGCTCGAACCAGGGGAGCCCCGGCATGATCACGGCCTTTGTCAACAGCATGGGAACCATGCGACGTGTCTCGCTTGAAGAAGGCCAGGAGGTTCCGTTCGCCGCGACCTGGATCGATCTCATGTCGCCGACCCCGGCCGAGACCAAAACAATCGAAGCCTCGCTCGGCCTTGAATTCCCGACCAAGGAGGAAATGAGCGAGATCGAAGTCTCAAGCCGGCTCTACCAGGAAGGCGGCGCTTTCTTCCTCACGGCCACGGTGCTCACCAAAGCCGACAGCGTGATCCCCGAAAGCCATCCGGTCACCTTCATCCTGAGCGGCCATCGCCTGATCACACTGCGCCATGCCGACCCCTTGCCGTTTCGCTCCTTCGCCTCACAGGTCGAGCGTCCGGGCCATGCCTGCCCCAGTGGAGAAGCGGCGCTAATGGGTCTGTTTGATGCCATCATCGACCGCATCGCCGATATTCTCGAACATGTGCAGGCCGACATGGACAGCCTGTCGAACGAGACCTTCACCCGACGGAAGCGCCTCGCCGGGCTCGATTTCGAAGCTATGCTACAGCGTATCGGCCGCTGTCAGACCCTGACCTCGAAAGCCCGTGACAGTCTGGTCTCCATTGGCAGGCTGCTGACCTTCCTCGGCCGCCCGGGCGACGCCAAGACCGACAAGGCGCTTGGCCGCAACGTCAAGACGCTGATTCGCGACGTCACCTCCCTAAGCGATCACGCGACGTTTCTGTTGAGCAATATCAACTTCCTGCTTGATGCGACGCTTGGCATGCTGAACATCGAACAGAACGGCATCATCAAGATTTTTTCCGTGGCCGCCGTGGTGTTCCTGCCGCCGACCCTGATCGCCAGCATTTACGGCATGAACTTCGAACATATGCCGGTCGAAATCCATTCGACTTACGGCTATCCAATCGCGCTCGTCGTGATGTTGCTGTCGGCTGTGCTGCCCTATTTCTTTTTCAAGCGCAAAGGCTGGCTCTGACCGGCAAAGAAAAAGGGCTCGCCGTGGCGAGCCCTTTTTTGTGATCATTCAGCGGCAGCAGCCTTACCGAGCCGGGATCGTTTTTTCCCATACAAGAAATAAATAGCCAGGCCAATCACCGTCCAGACCGTGACCAGCAACCAGGTCTCAGCTGGCAAGCTCACCATCATGTAGCCGCAAATGCCGATCCCGGCGAGCGGGACAAACGGCAGAAACGGTGTGCGGAACGGACGCTTCAGATCTGGCGAGGTATGGCGCAGAACGAGAACCCCGGCACAGACAATGACAAAAGCCAGCAATGTGCCCATGGACACAAGCTTGCCGAGCACATCGATCGGCAACAGGCCACCCAAAATCGCCGCGGCAGAGCCGGTGATGATGGTGCCCACATAGGGCGTGCGGTATTTGCTGTGAACACGACCGAACGCGCCCGGCAGCAGACCATCCCGTGACATCGACATGAAAATGCGCGGCTGGCCCATCAGCAGAACCAGAATAACCGACGCAAGACCCATGATGGCCCCAATATTGACCAGCATGCCAAGCCAGGCATAGGTCGGGCCAAGCGTGTTGATGGCGACAAACACCGGATGCGGCACATTGAGCGTGGTGTAATGGGCCAGCCCCGTCATCACGAAGGCCATCAGGATATAAAGCACGGTACAGATGGCCAGCGACCCGAGAATGCCGATCGGCATGTCGCGTTGCGGGTTCTTCGCCTCCTGAGCCGCCGTGGATACCGCGTCAAAGCCGATATAGGCAAAGAACACCACAGCCGAGGCGCGGATGACCCCCGAGAAACCATATTCGCCGAATTTACCTGTATTCGGCGGAACCAGCGGGTCCAGATTGGCCCAATTGATATGCTGAATGCCGATGCCGATCACCAGCAACACCACCGCCACCTTGATCATGACGATGACATTGTTGAAACGGGCCGACATCTCGATACCGAACACCAGAATGCTGGTGATAATACCGACCAGCAAAACTGCCGGGAAATTGATGAAGGAGCCCGTCAGATGGAACTGGCCATCGTTATAAGCGAGCGGAGCGCTTGTGAGCACCGCCGGAATAAAAATACCGATTTCATGCATGAAGGCGGTGAAATAGCCGGACCAACCGACCGACACCGTCGACGACGCCACGAGATATTCAAGCACCAGATCCCAACCGATGATCCAGGCAATAAACTCGCCAAGCGTCGCATAGGCATAGGTATAAGCGCTGCCCGCCACCGGGATCATCGAGGCGAATTCAGCATAGCAAAGCCCGGCAAAGAAACAGCCGAGCGCCGCCACCATGAAGGAAAACATCACCCCCGGCCCGGCATAATTGGCCGCGGCCTCCCCGGTGATAACGAAAATACCGGCGCCGATGATGGCCCCGATCCCAAGCATGATCAATTGATAGGCGGATAGAACGCGTTTCAACGAATTCCCATGCACGTCAGCCCCTGCCAGGGCTTCCATTTGCAATGTATTGATATCCTTGCGAGTCCAGAGACCCATACAAAACTCCCCATTTTCCTTTGTAGTGTCATTTGGAAGTACGGTTCTGGCCGCGTTCCTCCCCCGACGTCGCTTAATCCCCGGACGAACCGGGGCATTCCCTCTTAAGACGGCTCCGCTTCAAAAAGCGGCAATCAATTCTCCGCCTGATACGTCAATTTCCAGATTTTTCCCTTTTGACTGTCCGCGATATACACAGCCCCATCATTGGAAACGGCGATCCCGGTTGGCCGTGCCACCGCCTCGGCCGGATTGCGCACAATCGGTTTCCCCGCAAAACCATCCGCGAAAACCTGCGGCGCCCCGTCCGGCAGACCAGCCTTCATGGCTTGATAGAGCACTTTATAGCCTGCCTGCGGCAACGGCGCCCGGTTCCAGGAGCCGTGAAACGCAATCAGCAACCCGCCCCGATAACTTAACGGTCCCGACAGCGTTTCATAAAAAGCGATGGCATTCGGCGCCCAATGGGCCGGATAGGCGGCAAGCGGGCCGTCATAGCGGCCTGGTTTGACCGCAGTGCGCCCATCGCCGCCATATTCCGGGGCAATCATGCGTTCCTTGCGGCGGCCATCAAAATAACTATAAGGCCAGCCGTAATCACCGCCATCGCGCAGCCGGATCAATTCCTCGGCCGGAACCTCGGCATTGTCCTGGGCCGAATAATACTCAGGCCACAGCGTGTTCAACTGGTCCCGACCATGGACCACCGAAAACACGCCGCCAGCCATGCGGCTCCAGGCGAGAGCGAGGGCGTTGCGGATGCCGGTTGCAAAGCGCACGCCGTCTTTCTCAAAGGTCTGCCCCGGCTGATCGGCCTTAAAGCGCCAGACACCGGCCGCAGCCGCCAGTTGCACGCAGGGCTGCTGCCCCTTGACCCTGGTCTGACGATCACTCAGCTGACAGGCGTTCGACGGCGCGCCGATGGTGACAAAAAGATTGCCCGCAGTGTCGATCACCAGCGGCTTTGACGCATGGACACGTTGGGCCGGGAAACCGCTGACGATGGTTTCAGGCTCTCCCTCCGGCACAAGCTTGCCTTCGGTCAGGCGGTAGCGATAAACCGCAGTGTCCGAGCTGATATAGAGATAGCCGTTCCAGATGGTGATGCCGGTGCCGCCGGTCTTGTCAAAGCGTTCCTCGCGGTTGGCAACGCCGGTGCCGTACTCGTCCCGCAGCGCTACGACCCCGCCGCCACCCTTGGCCGTGCGCAAGCGCACATAGACGTCCCCGTTCGGAGCCACCGCCAGATGCCGGGCACTGCCCACGCCGGGTGCAAAGACCGTGGCGCTCCACCCCGGCAGAAGCTTGAGATCCTGCGCCTTTGCCGCCCCGCCATCCAAGACCGCGATCAAAACCGCAGCGATCAGACCCCACATAGCGCGCTGCATTCACAATCCTTTTGCCGCTAGCCGTAAAGCGCTGGATTATGCCCGTTGCACGGCCAGCCGTCCAGCTTCGAGCCGCACGATCTGATCGGCCAGCCGTTCTACTTCATCCATGGCATGGCTGACATAGATGATCGGCACCCGCACATGATCGCGGAGCCGCTCGATATAGGGCAAAAGTTCCGCTTTGCGCGCGCCATCCAACGACGACAGCGGCTCATCCATCAGCAGCAAGCGCGTCCCGGCAAGAAGCGCCCGACCAATGGCCACCCGCTGCGCCTCCCCACCCGACAGGGTTCGCGGGGCCCGGGTCAACAGACGTTCAAGCCCAAGCAGGCCGATCACCTCAGTCGGAGTTGCAAGCGCCGCATCCTCACGCCAGCCATATTCAAGATTGCCGCGCACCGACAGATGGGGAAACAGCCGCCCGTCCTGAAAGACATAGCCAATGCCGCGCCGGTGCGGCGGCAGACAGATCCCCGCCTCGGTATCGAGCAGGGTCACGCCATCGATCTCGACCTGCCCGCGAAGCGGCCGGATCAGACCGGCGATGACATTGACCATGGTGGTCTTGCCCGCGCCCGACGCCCCGACCAAAGCGACGACCCGCCCGGCCGAAGAAAATTCGGCATCCAACGTGAAGTCGCCCCGCCGCTCCAGCACCGCAACCCGGATCATCCTGCCCTCGCGTTCTGACCGGCGATCTGGCGCGTGACCCGTTGCGCGAGCCATTCGGAAAGTCCGAGCGCGGTCATGGAAATCACCACCGCCACCAGCGTCAGCCGCAACACGGCGGCATCACCACCGGGCATCTGGGTGTAACCGTAAATCGCCACCGGCAAGGTCTGGCTCACCCCCGGAATGGCCGAGACAAAAGTGATCGTGGCCCCGAATTCGCCAAAGGCCTTGGCAAAGGACAGAATGGTACCTGCAAGAATACCCGGTGCGGCCAGCGGCAGGGTGATGGTCGCAAACACCCGCAACCGCCCGGCCCCGAGCGTGGACGCCGCCTGTTCCAGCCGATGATCCACCGCCTGCAACGATAACACCATGGTGCGCACCATCAATGGCAGCCCCATGATCGCCGCCGCCAGCGCCGCGCCGGTCCAGCGGAAGGCGAACACGATGCCGAAATGCTCGGCAAGCGGTGCCCCGAGCACGCCGTTCCGCCCGAACAGCACCAGCAGCAAATAGCCCGTCACCACCGGCGGCAGCACCAGCGGCAGATACACAAATAGCCCCAGAATGCCACGCCCCCAGAACCGCCCGCGCGCAAGCAGCAGCGCAAGCCCAAGCCCGACCGGCAGCGAACACAGCGCCGCCACCGTCGCCACCTTGAGACTGAGCCGAACCGCAGTCCATTCCTCAGGCGTGAGAGTCATCATGGAAGGGTGAAACCGTGACTCGCAAATATGCTGCGTGCCGCCGTCCCTTTCAGGAAACCAAGGAACGCCGTCGCCTCCCCAAGGGAGCCGGCGTCCCGCAGCAGCGCCACCGGATAGAGAATCGCCGGATGACTGCTTGCCGGAAAGGTGCCAACCACGCGCACGCCAGGTTCAGCCAACGCATCGGTGCCATAAACAATGCCGTAGGGAGTCTCCCCCCGGGCCACGAAGGCGAGCGCCGCACGGACATTTTCCGCTTCGGCCACCTGACCCTCGACCGCCGACCAGACGCCAAGCGACTGCAGGGCGGCTTTGCCATATTTCCCAGCCGGGACCGTGGCCACGGTGGCCATGGCGAGGCGGTCCTTGCCGAGAAGCTTCGCGAGCGGGAAGTCTTTCTTGATCTCGACCGGCTTGGCCGAGGCCGTGGGCGCGATCAGGACCAGACTGTTGCCAAGAAGATCGCGGCGGCTATCCGGCTGAATCAGGTTTTTCGCGGCGAGGTAATCCATCCAGTCCTCGTCCGCCGAGATAAAGACATCAGCCGGAGCCCCGGCCTCGATCTGGCGGGCCAGCGCCGAACTTCCGGCGTAGGAAATAACGATTTTGGTGGCTTTCTGCTGCGCTTCGAAGGCGCGCGCAACCTCATCGAGCGATCCGCGCAGGCTCGCGGCGGCAAAAACCGTCACCGTCCCCGCCGAAGCCGAGAGCGGCACAACCAAAAGTGCAACGAGCAGCAACAACCGGCGGATCATCCTGTGCCTCCCCTTAGATACCATAAAACCCGCGCCCATAATGCCGGGCGCGGGTTCAGAATGGCAACAGGATATTATATCCCGCCGTATATATCGCCGTAGCTTACGAGAAGGCTTGCAGTCCGGTCTGAGCACGGCCGAGGATCAGCGCATGCACGTCATGGGTGCCTTCATAGGTATTGACGGCTTCAAGATTCATCACATGGCGGATCACATGATATTCGTCGGCGATGCCGTTGCCACCATGCATATCGCGGGCGACGCGGGCGATATCGAGCGACTTGCCGCAGGAATTGCGCTTGATGATCGAAATCGTCTCAGGCGCGAGCGTGCCCGCGTCCTTCATGCGACCAGCCTGCAGGCAGCCAAGAAGCCCGAGGGTGATCTCGGTCTGCATGTCGGCGAGCTTTTTCTGGATCAGCTGATTCTGCGCCAGCGGACGGCCGAACTGCTTGCGATCCATGGTGTACTGACGCGCCGCATGCCAGCAGAATTCCGCCGCACCAAGCGCACCCCAGGCAATGCCGAAACGGGCATTGTTGAGACAACCGAACGGACCCTTGAGGCCCGACACATTCGGCAGCAGATTTTCATCCGGCACGAACACTTCGTCCATGGAGATCGAGCCGGTGATCGAAGCGCGGAGCGAGAACTTGCCTTCGATCTTCGGTGCGGTCAGACCCTTCATGCCCTTATCCAGGATGAAGCCCTTGATCACGCCCGCGTCGTCCTTGGCCCAGACCACGAACACGTCGGAAATCGGCGAATTGGTGATCCACATTTTGGAGCCATGAAGGATCCAGCCGCCATCAACCTTGCGGGCGCGGGTGCGCATGCCGCCCGGATCCGAGCCATGATCCGGCTCGGTCAGGCCAAAGCAGCCGACCCATTCGCCGCGCGCGAGCTTGGGCAGATATTTCTGGCGCTGTTCCTCGGTGCCATAAGCATAGATCGGATACATCACCAGCGACGACTGCACCGACATGGCCGAACGATAGCCGGAATCGACCCGCTCGACTTCGCGCGCCACCAGGCCATAGCTGACCGAATTGACGCCGGGGCAATCATAGCCCTCGATGGTCGAGCCGAGAAGGCCGAGCGCCCCCATTTCGGTCATGATGTCGCGATCGAAGACTTCATGACGATGCGCTTCCAGCACGCGCGGCAGCAACTGCCCCTGGCAGTAATCCCGCGCCGCATCCCGCACCATCCGCTCTTCTTCGGTCAACAGACCTTCAAGATCAAACGGATCTTCCCAATTGAACACTGCCTTAGCCATTCGCTTCAGTCCTCTCGTAACCTGTCGATATAAGTGATTATTGTTCCAGAAATTCAGCCATGCGCGCACGCAGCCCGTCCGGCCATGCGGTCGAACTGCGGTCCTTCATGGCGGCATAGACCACCGTCAGACGGAAAATGACCCGGACGATCCCATCCACAACCCCGGTCACCCGCACCCGGCAGGAGCTGCGGCCGAGATGTTCGACCGTAAGCGAAAACAGGATGTCATCCCCAAGCGTGCTGGCGCTGGTGAAGTCCGCCTCCACATGCACCGCGGGCACACCCATGTCGTCACCGATCACCATCTCACGAAAACTGTAGCCAAGCCCGTCGGCGAACCAGTCTTCCATGACCTGATTGAGCATCTCGAAATACCGCGGGTAGAAGATAATCCCCGCCGGGTCCGTATGGGCAAAGCGAACCTTGACCAGGGCCTGGAAGACCTTGGTTTGGTTGGTACCTACGGGCGCAACAGCATCGGACATCATTGGATCCCAGCATCGAGTCTCCCTCCTTATACAGGAAGGTGAGAATTAGTTTAAACATAAAATATATTACGGGAACCGAAAAGTTCGGACAAATGATCCCTCAGGGCAGCGGCACGCCCCAATCGGCAAAGACCGCCGCCTGATCCGCCCCGGCGACCTCAGGCGGATCACGGGTGATCCCGGTCTCACTACGGCTGAAACGCGGGGCGGGCGCGGGCTGAGTCACCCCGAGCCGGTCGATAAACATGCCGCGAGCACGGTTCGCCGGATGGCTTTGGGCCTCACGCAGGCTGAGCACCGGGCTGACACAGGCATCGCTGCCGTCAAAAATCCGCTCCCACTCAGCCCGCGACTTGCTTCGGAAAAGGGCCGTGAAGGTGGCCCGGTGGCGCGGCCAGCTTGCCGGGTCATCACGATCGGCGAACTCCGCCGCCTCCAGCCCAAGCCTGATCAGAAGCTCGGCAAAGAATTTGGCTTCAAGCGCGCCGACCGCCATATAGCCGCCGTCGGCCGTCTCATAGACATCGTAAAAGAAACAGCCGCCGTCGATCAGATTGCTGCCCCGCTCATCCTTCCAGAACCCGGTGTGGAGGAGGCCATGGAACACCGTGCTTAACAGGGCCACCCCGTCGACCATGGCAGCATCCACCACCTGTCCCCGGCCCGACGACCGCGCCTCGATCACCGCCGCCAGCACGCCGACGGCCAGCATCATGGCCCCGCCGCCATAGTCGGCCACAAGATTGAGCGGCAGCACCGGCGCCTCGCCCTTGCGGCCGATCGCATGCAGCGTCCCCGACATGGCGAGATAATTGATGTCATGCCCGGCACGCGGCGCGAGCGGCCCGTCCTGCCCCCAGCCGGTCATGCGGCCATAAACCAGACGCGGATTGACCGCCGCACAGTCATCCGGCCCAAGCCCGAGGCGTTCCATGACGCCGGGACGGAAACCTTCGATCAGCACATCGGCCCGGGTCGCGAGCCCGAGCACCGCCGCCTGTCCCACGGAGGTCTTCAGATCGAACGCCACCGATCGCCTTCCGCGCGACAACGGATCTTCGGGAAAATCCGCACCGGGCACCGACTGCACCAGATGCTGCGGACGATCGACGCGCACCACATCAGCACCGAGATCGGCCAGAATCATGCAACAAAGCGGCGCCGGCCCAAGTCCCGCCATTTCAAGCACCCGCACCCCGGAAAGTGGTCCCATACCCCGTCGTCCCTTCTTTTGACGTCTCATCAAAGACAAGCTTGGCGAAAACCCAGCCCGATAAATTTGTAACCCTAAGGTTGCAGAATTTGCCGGCTAGATTTTAAGAGAATCTCAGTGGCAAAAGCATTTGCCCCAACCACACATGGTTTTACGGCGAGCAGACCTTCAGCGTCTCATCCCTGCGTTCATCAATCAAACGTCATCTCAATGCTTTGTAACTCAAAGGATACAGCCACCAGCGCTTTTTCCGGGCTTTGCCCCGGGTGCGCGGCCCTGTTCACGCAGGCCTTAAAAAATCTCACGCGATATCAATTTCCTGTGACCCGCTCTCTCGACTGGCACGGCTTTTGCCTTTTTACCAAATGGCGACTTGTTGATTCCGCCAAAATCACTGAAAGGGGCTCATTGAGCTTTGGCTAATTGGACCTTGAAATTCATCTCCACTAAAGAGGAGGCTTTCGTGACTAAATGGACATTACTCGGTAGCGTTTCCATCCTTGCCTGCGGCCTCAGCTATGGCGCCATGGCACAGGACGTCCCAAGCAACGTCTCAGCCGACAACGGCTCCCAAACCGCACAGGACGGTGGCAGAAACACCGCAACCGGCGGCAATGCCTCGGCGAGCGGCGGCCAAACTTCAGGCACCAACTCAGCCTCGGACGGCAGCCTATCGGGTGACGGCGGTAACAGCGTTGTCAAAGACAACACGTCCATCACAAAGACCGAAAATTCAACCGAAAACACGACCGTAACCAAGACGGACAATTCAACCGAAACCGCCAATCTCAACCTGACCAATACAAAAAATGACACCAAAACCGCAACCACGGGTGATGGTGGCAACAACGCCAGCGGCGACTCCTCCATCGACAACAAATCGAAGGCGGACGACGGATCGGCCTCAGCCAACAACAATTCGACCTCTACCGTCGACAAGTCAGACAATTCGACCACCAACGTCAGCAAAACCACCACGGTAACCAAAACCGACACGGACACCAGAACCGACAGTTCCACCAACAGCCAGGCTAAAGCTGAAGAAGGTGGCGCTGCCGCCAACGGTGGGTCGACGGCAATGATCGACAAGTCGAGCACCGACAATTCGACCAGCAACCGGTCCAAGGCTGAAGAAGGAGCTGCTTCGGCCAGTGGCGGATCAAATGCCACGGTCGACAAGTCCGATAATTCGAGCACGGCGAAGGCCAAAGAAGGATCGGCCGCAGCCAGTGGCGGCTCAACCGCCAGCATCGACAAATCCGACAATTCGACCACCACGGTAACCAAAACCGACACTGACACCAGAACCGACAGCTCCACAAATGTGAAAGCTGAAGCAGGTGGCGCGGCCGCTAATGGCGGCTCAACGGCCACGATCGACAAGTCGAACAATTCAACCAATGTAAAGGCTGAAGAAGGCGGCGCTGCTGCAAGCGGCGGCTCAACGGCCACGATCGACAAGTCGGATAATTCATCGCGGAACAGTTCCCGCGCTGACGATGGCTCTGCCGCAGCCAGTGGCGGGTCGACAGCCGTTGTCGACAAGTCCGACAATTCAAACTCTTCCGAAGCCAAAGTCAGCGAATCCAAAGGCTCCGCAGCCGCCAATGGCGGGTCTACCGCCAATGTCGACAATTCGGATACCAACAACTCCACGACCAACACCAGCACGAACATCAACAGGTCGTATTCTTCGACCCGCACCGACAACAGTGTTGATGATCACAGCAACAACTTCACCATGGGCGACCTTGCCGTGAGTGTGCAGACGCTGGACAGCACCACCACAAATAACCAGATGATTGCCGGCAATGCCAGCAGCTCCTCTGATGCGGCAGCGATTGATTCCGCTGCGGCAGCGTCATCCTCGTCCGCACCGGGCGGCAACATCACCACGGGTAACATCGACAATACCGCTGTCACCAATTCCCGTGGCATGATCAGCCTGAACCAGAACACAGGCGTCGCCAGCCAGAACAATGCAGTGTCCTTTGCAGCCAAGGTGAATATGCCTGCGGCCGCTGCCGCAACCCCGTAGTCTCTCGCATACGCGGGCGGCCTCTCTCCCCCGAGGAGCCGCCCGTATCTTTCACCTCTGCACGGGATGACGGAGAAAAACCATGAACGCCATCCGCGCATGGCCGACAGGTTGGACGAAAACCGCAACGCTTGCCGTTGCCATCACGCTTATGATGCTGTCTCAAAGCCTCGCAGACGAAGCCCCGACCGAACCCCTCGACGCACATTCCGCACTCGCCGGTCTGACGCGCGTGGATGATGATGTTCTGGCCAACAATCGCGGCGGAAGCGCCATATCTCTCGGCGATCTTGGCCTCAATATCGCGTCGAACAAAAGCACGGTAAATGGCAACACGGTCAGCGGTGATGTTGTGACCGGGCAGATCTCAGCGAATTCACTCAATGACGTGAGTGGCATCAATTCCCTGATGTTCAATTCCGGAAACAATGTCAGCTTTCAGAACAGTATGCAGATCAATATCTTTCTGAAATGACCTGCCGCTTTTCTGCGGGCCGAAGACAAACGGGAGCAGGTGACATAATGCGCAGGACGACGGATCGTTCAATCGCACTCCCACATGACCTTTTGCGGGCCCTATCCCTGAAGCGCGTCTTGATCGCGCCTCTGGTTATGGCCTTGCTCCTTCTCATGACCGGCGTTTCCGGACTGCTAACCGGAAACGCCCTTTTTTCATCGGCGGCAGCCGGTACGGTTCTGTTGCCGAACGGCCTCATCGGCGGCGCGGCCTCCGTCAAGGTCATCAGCCTCCGGGAGGCCAAGTTTCAGACGGTCATCCGCCAGCAATTTGATTTCAGCTGCGGGTCGGCGGCGCTCGCCACCCTCCTCAGCTTTCATTACGACTATCCGGTGACGGAAATGACCGTGTTCAAGGAGATGTATGATCATGGCGATCAGACGCGGATCCAGGCCTATGGGTTTTCGCTTCTCGACATGAAGCGCTACCTTGAACGCCACGGCTTTCAGTCGGACGGTTATCGCGTCAATCTTGACCGGCTGCGTCAGGCATCCCTGCCCGCCATAGCCCTGATCAACACCAATGGGTACAAACATTTCGTCCTGATCAAAGGCGTCATCGGCGACGAAGTCGTTATCGGCGATCCGGCCCTTGGCGTCCGCGTGATGCCGGCGGACAATTTCACGAAAATGTGGAACGGCATCGCCTTTATCTTGCGCAGCGATCAGACGACCGGGCAACAGCATTTCAATCTTGCCGCAGACTGGGGGGTCCGCAAACGCGCGTCTTTGGCATTGGCTATGAAACAACAAAGCCTGGCCGATTTCTCCCTGCAGCTTATCCATGTCTCCAACGGTTTCTGAGGGCCAGCTCATGTCCAACCATATCCATCTTGACCAAGGCCAGAGGCGCATGAGCTTCCATCAGACCGAATTGCCGTTCGGCGTGCGCCATCGTGGATTGTCGAAATTCGTGACATCGGCCTCCGTCTTCGCGCTGACGATCAGCCTGTCCGGATCCTTGAATTCACCCCAGGGATTTTCCCCCGCAAGCGCGGCTATATCAGGAGACTCAACCACGCCTGCAGCTTTCGCCGATCTTGCCGCCATGAATGATGAAGCGCTCGATCAGGCGCGCGGCGGCTTCAATCTCGGCAACATCAATCTCAATGTGGGCGTCAAGGTTGAAACCGCCATTGACGGCTTTGCCACCATCACCACCAATTTCAATGTCGCCAAACCCGGCGTCCTGCAAAATCTAGGCACGGAAGTCAGAACCATCACGGAGGCCGCAGCCAATTCAGCCAATGCCGCGATCGCGGCCGCCCATGCCGCCGTCGAGGCCGCTCAAAACGCTGCCGCCGTGGCCACGGGCGCGATCAAACCCACCAAAATCGGTGATGTGACCAGTGCCAGCCAGATTTTAAACGGTGCGTCAGAAACCACCAGCAGCAATCTGCAAAACAATCCGGCCGTGACGCAAGCCATGGACACGCTCAACCAGGGGGCAAAAGCTCTGGCTGCAGATTTCATCCCTGACAGCACGCCCCCAGCCACGCCGCAGACCGGCACGACCTCAACAGCGCCGGTCATCTCCCTCATCGCAAGCAGCGATGCGGCAAGCGGAACACGCACTGTAGAAACATCGGCTCTCGCAAAAGACGGCAACCAATTGACCATCCCGTCCATCGGCGGAAACATGGCGCAAGTGATCCATGACACGACGAACGGCCATACATCGATCATCACCAACAGCATGAACAATGTGTCGATCCGGCAGTCGGTGTCGATGAACATGACCATCGATAATTTTACCGCCCTGCAGACCGCATCCACACTCAATCGCATGGTGAGTTCGATGTCGCAACAAATCGGCTTGCTCGGCCTGCGCTGATCTTGTGTTGCATGACGGCAAGCGAAACGCCCCACCACCCTCCTCGGGAGTGGTGTAGCGGCGTCAGGGGCAGAGGTCCCTTCTCTCCCCTGACGCTGCTACTGCCTTGACTGAAGCTATTTCCATCCTAATTTCCGAGTGAGAACGAGAAGGGCACCCGCAGGGTGACTTCAATATCTGGCGATTCCTCGGTCACGCCTACGGCAACGCTCAGACTGACCGATGTCGCCGGGGCCACAGCAAGCGACACTCCGAACAAAAGCGAGCCGACCTGAAAATCATGGGAGCGGATCGGCAGCTCATTGATGCGGCTTTTGGTGCCGAAAATATAATTATGCTGATAGCCGAAACTCATCGACAGCTTGTCATTGAGCGCGAATCCGATGCCAACGCTGCCCGAAATCACATCGCCCGGATCGACCTTGCCGATATGTGTGCCGCCCAGGGTAAACCCAACATCCTTTTGCATGTTCCAGATATAGGACAGATTGGTGAACAGCACCGCTGGGTCCGATTGCAGGATCATGGTCACGCTCGGTTCCACACTCCAAAATCCCGACCCTGTCGGCAATTGAGTTTCCAGACCGATATGGTCCCGAGAAACACTAAAGGGTCCGCGTCCGGTCGTGCTTTTGGCCCTGAGATTGCCGACAATGAACGGCCAGCCGTCGCGTCCGGAATTGAACTGATACTGCATGCCGAATTCGATATCACCCAGACTGCGCCCGCTCAGATTTTGCAGATAGCTGGGCTTGCCGACCGTATCCGGTTGCTCGCTGATGATCGTCGATTCAACGCGGTTGCTCGACACCACGAAAGGCACCTTGGCCGAAATTTCAAGCCTTCGTGTCAAGCCGTAACGCAGCGCGATCTGCGGCGTGATGATATTGGTCCGCGCCTCGGTCGCCTCGATGGTGCCGATCAGCACCGCATCGACGATTTCAACGCCCTGAAAAAAGAACCGGTTCGAGGAACTATGCGAGGCTGACAGGGTCGGCTCGATGGTGATCGTGCCTTTGGGCGTCAGCACCCCGCCCTGATCGGAAATGATGGCGATCTGCTGTTCCGGCCGGTTTTCTTTTTCCTTCGGGCGCGTGGCCGCATCCGCGGGCGGCTCCGACGCATCGGCAGATGCCCTGCTGGGCGTCGGCGTAGGAGCGGGCGCTGTTTCCGCTGTCGCTTTCTGCGGTTGCGATGGGGTGGGCGGTTTGCCCTCAGCCTGCTGGCGTAGAATTTCTTGCAGCTGGCGACGCTGTTCGTCAAGTTCACGCCGCTGCAGTTCAAGCTCACGCGCCTGATTTTGCAACAAAAGCGACTGATCCTCGACCTTTTTCTTCAGGACCGCCATGCTGTCCGCCGTGTTTTCCTGGGCTTCCCCGAGCTCCGCATATCCTGCCACTGCCACACATACCGTTGTTGCGCACAAAAACGACCGCAACCGCATCACATCTCTCCTCCCTGCTCACTCATACTGACATCCTGTTTGCTGAGCCCGTGGCGCTTCATCAGCCGATAGAGCGCCACCCGTGACACGCCAAGCGCGCGCGCCGTGCGGAGTATATTTTTCTGGTTGCTCTGAATGCTTGCGGCGATGAACTGACGATCAAACGCATCGCGCGCTTCGAACAGCGTCATGTCGGGCGCGGGTTCACCGTCATCCGCTGCTCCGCCCGAAAGCGCGCGGCCTGCGACAAGCCCAAGGTCTTCGGGTTTGATCAATGTTCCAGGAGTCATCACCACCGCACGGCTGACCGCGCTCATCAGTTCACGCACATTCCCGGACCAGTTATTCTGCACCAAGGCCATGATCGTCTTGTTGGAAAAGCGCATCTTCGGCCGGTTATATTCAAGGCTGAATTTCTGCAGAAAATATTCGGCAAGAATTTCAATATCATTCTCACGCTCCCGCAGAGGCGGCACTTCGATCGCCAGAACATTGAGCCGGTAATAGAGATCCTCGCGGAACTGACCGCGTCGCATGGCCTCTTTCAAATCAACATTGGTGGCGGCGATCAACCGCATGCGGATCTTGAGCGAGGCGGTGCCACCGACCCGCTTGAAACTTCCATCCTGCAGAAAACGCAGAAAATGCGGTTGCAGCTCAAGCGGCATATCGCCGATTTCATCAAGAAACAGCGTGCCGTTATGAGCCTCCTCCACCAGTCCGCGCTTCATGCGACCGGCTCCGGTGAAGGCCCCCTGCTCATGACCGAACAATTCCGACGCGATCAGGTTCGGCGGCAGCGCCGCGCAATTGACGGCGACAAAGCGGCCCGCGGTATATTTGGAGCGATCATGCAGGGTGTGGGCAATCAATTCCTTGCCGGTGCCGCTTTCGCCGGTCAGCAAAACAGGGGTATCGACCTTGCTGATGCGCCAGATGCTTTCATAAATTTTCTGCATGCGCGGCGAGGTGCCGATGATGCGGCCATATCCGGCCCTGGTGGCTTTCTGAAAGGTCGCATATTTGCGTTCCATCTGCACAAGGCCATGAAGATGGCCAAGGCAATATAAAAGCCGCCGCACATCAAGGGGTGCCGTATGAAAATCATAGAGCCAACCAAGACGCAGAAATTCCTGCAATTGCGGGGCCAGAATCGCCCCCGAAGGTATGAGCGCAATCAAACGCAGATAAGCATTCTGTGACAGCAGGTGACCGATATCATCTTCGGTAATGGCCAGATCCTGATCATCCGAAATCGCATCGATGAGCAGCGCCGAACAGTCATGACTTTTCAGCGTCTGCTGAATATCCCGCATGCCATGACAAAGATGAACCGTCACGTTGGACCGCCTCAATGTGGCGATCAGCCTATCATACTGCGGCCCATCCTGCAGCGACGCCAGCAGCACCTCGCACGGACCGCGCACAGCAATAGTGCCCGGAAATTTTTCAAAAACCGTGCTCTCGACCTTGACCGGCCTGTCATTAAAAATGACCGCCGAATCTACGTAATTACCATGAGGTGCCAGAGGAAGTTGTGACATGCGAGTTTTCTCATCTGTAAGGCTTTTTCATGGCCAGAGGCCATGATCAGAACGCCCGCGCAGATCTCAACAGTGTCGATGCCCGTAATCCAGCCCGGATCCCTGATGATTGAAAACAACAGATCTGGACTCGGGAAATGCACAGAGACATTTCCCGCGGATCAGTTTCACCGTTCTGTTGTGGATCAGCCCGCGGATATCTATCCGCATCAAGCCCCCCTGACCACATATCCAGTCAGAAAAATGCCGTAAGACAACAGGGCCAGAAGTCGCATCCACTGCACGGTGCATGTAAAGTGTGACAATTTGAACTGAAAAAAGACGCTACCTGCTAAGCAACTTGCTGGTCGTCACCGGAGACCAAAGGAACCCTCTCTCCTAAGGGACACAACCACTGAATCATGCAAATAAAAGGCCAAAAAAGGCAACCCCTTCATCGGCCTGAATAATGCAAAAAACAGTCCTCGGCGCAAAAGATGAATCTGTAAAGAACACCGACATATTCAGCGTGCTGAGACTTGGCAGCCTGTGGAGGAGGATCGTGCAACCGGCACAAAAACTTGCAACAAAAACGCTAGAGGCTCCGGCATCCTGCGCCTTGGTCAGGATGCCGGAGGAGAAGCAAACCGCCTCACCTCCGTCGCAGGATTGTGACTCATCCGCACTCAGACTGTAGCAAAACTGCATCCTGATCACAAGACTTCGCTCATATGGTCAGACTTGCCGACGACGCACCGGCTTGCCAAAATCCGGATCGCGACTGACCCGACGCGCCATAGTGCCCGGCGGATTGCGATACCAGCCAGGATCCCGGTAATCGCCGGGGGCCAGATCGTCCCGTACTTTGACCAGTGTAAACATGCCTCCCATCTCGATATTTCCATGGGGGCCCTTGCCCGTCATCATCGCCAGCGTGTTTTCCGGGCCGGGCATATGCCCCATATCCACATGTGTCTGATGCTCGGACATGCCGTTTTTACCCATGGCCATATAGCCCGGCACATGCTGACGGAAGGCATCGGCAACTCCCGTCTGATCGACGCCGACCGTGTTCGGAATACCATGCCCCATGGCATTCATGGTGTGATGGGACATGTGGCAATGAAGCGCCCAATCACCCGGCACGGCGGTGAATTCGATATCCCGCGCCTGCCCGACTCCGACGATTTCCGTCACCTCGCGCCGCCATTGCGCGCGCGGCCAGCGTCCGCCGTCGGAGCCCGTGACCTCATATTCCACGCCATGCAGATGAATCGGATGATTCCACATGGAAAGATTCCCGACACGGATGCGCACCCGCTCCCCCGTGCGCGCGACCAGACTGTCAATGGCCGGGAACACCTTGCTGTTGAAGGTCCAGAGATCAAACTCCGTCATCACCGAGGGATCGGGCCGATAGGTCCCCGGATGGAGCGCCCAGTTATGCAACAGAAAAGCATAATCACGATCGATCGCAACCGCCTCCCCATCCTTCGGGTGAATGATGAAAAGCCCCATCATGCCTGACGCCACCTGCACCATTTCATCGGCATGGGGATGATACATATGGGTACCATGCTGACGCAGAGTGAATTCATAGACAAAGGTTTCGCCCGGCCCGATATGCGGCTGACTGACGCCGCCGACGCCATCCATGCCGCTTGGCAGGATCAGACCATGCCAATGCACCGTGGTCGCCTCGGGCAGACGGTTGGTGACATAGATGCGCACCCGGTCACCTTCGACGGCTTCGATGGTCGGCCCGGGGGTGGAGCCGTTATAGCCCCAGCATTTGGCCCGCGAGCCGGGTGCGAATTCGTGATCGACCTCTTCCGCCACCAGGTGAAATTCCTTGACCCCATCCTTCAGCTTATGAGGCAGGGTCCAGCCGTTCAACGTCCGCACCGGCACATGGCCCAGAGCCCGGACCGGCGGCAAAGCCGGCGCCGCCGCCGCTTTTCCCGCAAGCATTGCTGACAAGGCACCAATTCCGGTCAGCTCAAGAAAATTACGCCGTGAGGTCATTGGTGATCTCCATGGTCCATATGGTGCTGCATATCGTGATCCATCGCTGCAGGTATGTCTGAGGCTGGCGTTTCCGCCGCCACATCCGGCAGGCGCCCGCCAGCCAGTCGGGCAAGATCCACCCGCGCGATCCAATAGTCGCCAAGCGCCGCCATATAGCGATCGCTCGCCTCATATTCATCGTTCCGGGCACGCAGGAGGTCGAACGGCCCACGCAACATGAAATTCACTTCCTCCTGCATACGGGCGACAATCGCCGCCCGCAACGGGACCAGGGTCGCGCCATATTCCTCGGCCCGCGCCCGCGCCGCCGTGAGCCGCGCAGCCCCGGCCCGTAGACTGTTGAGCACTGCAAGTTCGGCGTCGGCAAGATCGGACGCCGCCCGTTGCAGCTCCGCCCGCGCCCGCGCCACCCTCCCCTTGCCAGAATTAAAAATCGGCAGCTCCACACTAAGCGCCGGGCCGCTGCGCTGGCGGTCGCCGTCCTCACGTTGATGCGCGGCGCTGATGTCGGCCCCATTGAGCCAGCGGAGATCGCGGCTAAGCCCAAGCGCCACCACCCGTGCCCGAATGCCCTCGCGCCGCGCCACCAGATCCAGCCGGGCGTCGAGCGCCCCGGCAATGATCCCGTCCAAGGGCGCATCCGCAGCATCCGGCAATTGCAGTTCGGCCGTAACCGTCCAGGATGCCGCCGCACGGAAGCCCATCAAACGATTGAGATCATCGCGCGCCGCTTGCGCCTCGGCTTCGGCGGCAAGGCTTGCGAGCCGGGCCTCTGACGCCGCCGCCTGCTCGATCGCAAGCGTCAGACGATTGATGTTCCCGGCATCGTGAAACCGTCCGGCCAGTTCCGACCCGACCCGCGCCGCATCGGCGATTTTCGCCCGCATGAGCGCTGTCTGCTGCGCCGCCACCAGTCGCACATAGGCCGTCTGCACCTCGGCCGCCACATCCAGAATATCCTGCGCCGCCGCCGCCGTGGCGCTGGCATAGGCAGCCCCGGCGATTTTGGACCGCTTGCCTAGAAACAACAAATCCGTAAAGCTTTGCGACAGTCCAAACGTCAGCTCGTCACCCGAAAGATGACTGCCGAACAGAATTTCGACCGACAGGCGCGGGTTGCTCAGCCGCCCGGCATCATAAACATCCGCCGCCGCAAGCCCGAGCCGGGCATAAGCCGCCCGGAGGCGCGGGTTTTGCAGATAAGCAATGGCCACAGCCTCCGCCGCCGACAGCGGGGTCGCCATCTTGGACGCCACCAGCGCCGCAATTTCAGCTTCAGCCTTATCTTCCGGCAGCATTTCACCGCGCGCGGACAAAAGCTGGCCGAGATCGGCACGGCCACCATCAGGGGGCAGGCTCGCGCAGGCCGACAACAAAAGCGGTAGAGCCGCGAGGGCGCTCCGCCGCAGAATCAGGGTCTTCATGGAACATCTCCGTGAACGGCGCAGGACGCACCTCACATCATGACAAAAGCGATCACGTCAGGAGATGATGAGGTCAGGTGGCGGCGACAGCGGCACCGCGCCAAGCCCGCGCAGGACCGGCATGGGCGGGATGGCTTCCCGGCTCAGGACGTCGACCCGCTTAAGAACCAGCGCCACCATCCCGTCGGGCGCGGCCCAGGTCTGATGCAGGGCGCAACCGCAGGCCCCGGGGCTTTGCTTGACCGAGAGGCTTTGCTTGACCGTTGGCGCCGCGCTCTCATGGCAGTCGCTTTGATCGGCCACCGGACTGGACTCGCACTCATGGGCCCCCGCCGGAACGGCGAAGACAATCATCAGACAAAATGCGAGCAAGCGGATCAACATGGCGGAAATATACCCCGAGAGGGTATAAGGGGCAAGACAAAGACCAAAAAACACAAGCCCTCCCCGCGCATTCTGCAGTAGCTTACCGACCCAACCAATTCCCTGAGCAAAGGAGACCGCCCCCATGTTTGAGACCCTTGAAACCCATATGTGCTTTGGCGGCAGTCTCAAAATCTGCCGTCACCCGTCCGCCGCCACCGGCACCGGCATGCGGTTTTCGGTGTTCACGCCCGCAGGCCCCGGCCCCTTCCCGGTTCTGACCTTTCTGTCGGGCCTGACCTGCACCGAGGAAAATTTCACCGTCAAGGCCGGAGCCTATAAAAAGGCGGCTGAACTCGGCCTGATGATCGTGGCTCCGGACACCAGCCCGCGCGGCGATGGGGTTGCGAACGACGCCGCCTATGATCTCGGCCAGGGTGCCGGGTTCTATGTGGACGCGACCGAGGCCCCCTGGGCCCCGCATTTCAACATGTACAGCTACATCACCCGCGATCTGCAGGACATCCTGTTCGCGCAGTTCCCCGGCGACCGCAAGCGTCAAGGCATCAGCGGCCATTCCATGGGCGGCCATGGCGCATTGACCCTCGCGCTCCGCAATCCGGATCTTTATCGGTCGGTCTCGGCCTTCGCCCCCATCGTCAGCCCCTCCACCGTGCCGTGGGGTGAAAAGGCGCTTGCCGCCTATCTCGGCCCTGACCAGAGCCGCTGGCGCGCCCATGATGCCTGTTGCCTTCTGGCTGACGGCGTCGGACGCGGAGCCTTCGACGACATCCTGATCGATCAGGGCAGCGCCGACAATTTCCTTGAGCCGCAATTGCAGCCCCATCTCTTCACCCAAGCCGCCGCAGAGGCCGGGCAGAAGGTCACGCTCCGCCTGCAGGAGGGGTATGATCATTCCTATTATTTCATCTCCACCTTCATGGATGATCATCTGGAGTTCCACGCCCAGCGTCTTTGACCAGAAAAGCCGCGTCTTTGAGCGGGAAAAGATGGAAAATTCGGCTATAATTTCCTGACCCAACAGAGAAGGAAGCTAGAAATGGTCCCCGCCATCGAAACGATCATTGTCGGCCGCGCCCGCGATCTCGGCGGGTTTTCCGTCCAGCGCGTTCTGCCATCGGTCAAACGGCGCATGGTGGGGCCATTTGTTTTTCTCGATCAAATGGGGCCGGTGGATTTTTCACCCGGCCAGGGAATCGATGTGCGGCCCCATCCGCATATCGGCCTTGAAACCGTCACCTATATGTTCGAAGGGGAAATCCTGCATCGCGACAGCCTTGGCTCGGTGCAGCCGATCACCCCGGGCGCGGTCAACTGGATGACGGCTGGCAAGGGCATTGCCCATTCCGAACGTTCGAGCACGGAAAATCGCTGCCACAAACAACGGCTTTTCGGTTTGCAGCTTTGGGTCGCCCTGCCCGTGACGCGCGAGACCATGGACCCGTCCTTCACCCATTATGCCGCCGACCAGTTTCCGGAACTCACCGGCGACGGGCTCCATACCCGCGTGCTGGCCGGGACGCTTTACGGCAAGACCTCTCCGGTCGTCACCCAGTCCGAACTGTTTTACGGCGATATCCGCATGATCGAGGGCGCACGGCTTCAGGTCGAAAGCGGGTATGAGGAACGCGCCGCCTATCTCGTCTCCGGCGCGGTCGAGATCGGGGGCGATCGTTTTACGCCCGGACAATTGCTGGTGTTCAAGCCCGGCGCCGAGATCGTCATCACAGCGCTTGAGGCCGTGCGGCTTGTGCTGCTTGGCGGCGCGGCCATGGATGGGCCGCGCCATATCTGGTGGAATTTCGTCTCAAGCCGTCAGGATCTCATCGAAGCGGCCAAGGAAGACTGGAAACAGGGCCGCTTCGATCGCGTCATCGGGGATACGGAATTCATCCCCCTGCCGGAAGGCTGATTACGCAGACAAGCTCAAGCCCAGCCGCTCGGCCACACCGGCGCCATAAGCCGGATCGGCCTTGCTGAAATGGGCAATCTGCCGGCGCTGGATAACTTCAGCAACCCCGTGAATATCACCGGCAATGTTATCCATAAGCACGGCTTTCTGAGCATCACTCATCAGCCGGAACAAGTCGCCCGCCTGACTGTAATCCTCATTACCGTCCCGATGATTGTAGCGCGCAGCGTCGCCGTTCAGCTTGAACGGCGGTTCAACCACGCGCGGATCCTCCACCGGACCGCCGAAGCTGTTCGGTTCGTAATTGACCGCCCCGCCGTAATTGTCATCGAAGCGCATGGCTCCATCGCGATGATAGGTATTCACCGGACAGCGCGGCTTGTTCACCGGCAGGCTTTCGTAATTGACGCCAAGCCGATAACGATGCGCGTCGGCATAGGAGAAAATCCGCAGCTGCAACATCTTGTCCGGGCTGTGGCTGATGCCCGGCACCACATTGGCGGGCGAAAAGGATGACTGCTCGACCTCGGCAAAATAATTTTCCGGATTGCGGTTGAGCTCCATCATCCCGACCTCGATCAGCGGAAACTCCTTATGCGGCCAGACCTTCGTCAGATCGAACGGATTATAGGAGGTTTGCTCGGCCTGGGCTTCGCTCATGATCTGCACGCAGACGCGCCAGCGCGGGAAATTCTTGTTTTCGATCGCGTCGAAAAGATCGCGCTGATGGCTTTCCCGATCATCACCCACAAGCTTTGCAGCTTCGGCATTGGTCAGGTTTGCGATGCCTTGCAGGCTCTTGAAATGGAACTTGACCCAATGCCGCTCATTGTCCGCATTGATGAAGCTATAGGTATGCGAGCCGAAGCCATGCATGGTGCGGTAGGATTTCGGCAACCCGCGATCCGAAAACAGAATGGTCACCTGATGCAGGCTTTCCGGGCTCAGGGACCAGAAATCCCATCTTGCCGTGGCGCTCCGCATATTGGTTTTCGGGTCGCGTTTCTGAGTGCGTATGAAATCCGAAAACTTGTAGGGATCGCGCACGAAAAACACCGGCGTATTGTTGCCGACCAGATCCCAATTGCCTTCCTCGGTATAGAATTTAAGCGCAAAGCCGCGCACGTCGCGTTCGGCATCGGCCGCACCGCGTTCGCCCGCAACAGTCGAAAACCGCGCCAGCATCTCGGTCTGTTTTCCCACATGAGAAAACAGTGAGGCCTTGGTGTATTTGCTAATATCATTGGTGATGGTCAGCGTTCCATAGGCTGCGGACCCCTTGGCATGCACAATGCGCTCGGGGATGCGTTCACGGTTGAAATGGGCGTGTTTTTCAAACAACTGCCAGTCCTGCACCAACAAGGGACCGCGTGGTCCGGCCGTGAGGCTGTTCTGATTGTCACCCACCGCAATGCCGCTGGATGTGGTCAGGGTCTGACGTTTTGAGCCTGTGTCCTGTCCCATGAAAATCCCCTTATCTAATGGAAACTCACATTTCTCGCCTGATGGCGGCCAAGTATAGCGCGTATAATCATAGGGCCCAACGCCAAGATTGTTCTGAAATTCGGAACAGTGTCTTGTCCCCAGGCCCCATAGGCACAGGCCCTCGGCGACCCTATATTTTGCTCATAAGCAACGGGAGCCTCCCGCTTCCCTCTCGCTAAGGAGACAGATCATGACCACCACAGTCCGCCCGATCGTCAAGATCCTGCGCGGCCAGGCCGCGAGCGACGGCGCGGGTGTCCGCCTGACGCGCTCCATCGGCGGTCCGGCCCTGACCCAGCTCGACCCGTTCCTGCTGCTGGATGAATTTCGGTCCGACGATGCAGCCGATTATATCGGCGGCTTCCCGGATCATCCCCATCGCGGCTTCGAGACCGTGACCTATATGCTGGCCGGGCGCATGCGCCATGGCGACAACAAGGGCAATGTCGGCCTCCTCAGGCCCGGCAGCGTGCAATGGATGACCGCCGGTCGCGGCCTCGTTCATTCGGAAATGCCCGAACAGGAAAACGGCCTCATGTGGGGCTTTCAGTTATGGGTCAATCTGCCCGCAAGCGACAAGATGACCGCGCCACGCTATCAGGACATCGACCCGGAACTGATCCCGGTGGTGACCCATGATGACGGTCTGACGGTCAAAGTGATCGCCGGTCGTTACGAAGACGCGAAAGGCCCGGTCGACGCCCACCATACGGAGACCATCTATCTCGATTTATCGATCCCCGAGGGTGGCCGTTTCGACTACGCTCTGCCCGAAGGTCACAATGCCTTCACCTATCCGTTCGAAGGCCAGATCATGAGCGGCGGCGAACGCGTCAACCGCGGCGAAGTCGCCATCTACGGCGCGGGCGACAGGGTGGAAATCACCGCCCTTGACGGCCCGGCCCGTACCCTCCTGGTGGCCGGACGGCCGCTCAAGGAACAGGTCGCGCGCTACGGCCCGTTTGTCATGAATACGGAAGCCGAAATCCGTCAGGCTTTCGCCGACTATCAGGCCGGCCAGTTCTAAAACGGGCGGCGCCGCTGAACAGTCCGGAACCGGGACGCCACGAACGCGACATCCGTCAGCGTGGCGTTCCCGGCCGGGTTCAATCCCGACACGTGAAGATCGCTATAAGCCGCCGAGAAATTGATCGGCATGGCCCCGCTGGTCATATTGATGGTGAGGTTCGCCCCCGCCCAGGCGAAGGCATCCTCCGCCCGCGCCACGAAATTTTCGTCATCCGCATAAAGAAACGCCGTGATCGCGCCGATCTGTTTTGCGTCCGCGCTCGCCTGCCTCAACGCTTCCTCAGCGTCCGCGCATCGGATAAAGAACCCGACCGGCGCAAAGCGTTCCTCGGCATAAAGATCGCGCGCGCCAATGTCGCAGGTGATCAGCAACGGCGTCGCCGTCCGCGCCTCCGGGAATTCCGGATGGGCATAAGGCGTCGTCTCCCGAATGATTGTTCCCTGCCCCACCGAAAGCGCGCGCAGCTCGCCCAAAAGTTTGCAGGAACTTTCCGCCTGAATAGCCCCGAGGATCGCCGCCGCCCGCACCGGATCGGATACCAAATCATCCACGGCCACGGCCACCCGCGATGCAAGTTCATCAAACCCGATCGCCCCCTGATCGGTCATGATGCCGTCTTTTGGGACAAAAATATTCTGCGGGCTCGTACACATCTGCGCGGAAAACAGACAAAGGCCATGGGCCAGTTTCCGCACCATGCCATCAAGGTCCGTCGTGCCCTGAATGACCACCGTATTGACGCCCGAGGTCTCGGTGAAAACCTGTTTGCCGCGCACATTGGTTTCGATCCAGCCGCCAAAACGTGCGCTGCCGGTGAAATCGACAATGGCCACATCGGCATGAGTCACAAGCTCCTGCGCGATCGGGCGGTCGACACTGTCGGTGATCATGGTCACGAGATTGGGATCCTGCCCCGCCGCCCGCAGCACGTCGCGGCAGATCTCGACGGCGATGGCCATGGGCAACACGCAGTTCGGATGCGGCTTGACCACAACCGGATTGCCGGTGACGAGATTGACGAACATGGCCGGATAGGCGTTCCAGGTCGGAAAGGTGGCGCAGGAAATCACCACCGCAGGCCCCAAAGGAATCTGCCGGTAGCTTTTGTGCAAGCGCACCGGATCACCCGGCCCGAAGGCCTTCGACCAGTCGCTGTCCTGCGGCGTCAGGGTCATCACCCGCCAGGCCATGGCCAGCGCCTCAAGCCCGCGATCAAGCGCATTCGGCCCGCTGCCCGCAAACGCCATGGGGAAACTTTGCCCGGCCGTATGCATGACGGCATGGGCGATTTCGAAGGATGCCTGATGCAGCCGCTCGACCATCTCAAGACACAGCCCCATCCGCGTCTCAAGCGGCTCCGCCGCCCAGGCCCGCAGAAGCGCTCGCGACGTCCCAAGCAGCAGATTCATATCTGCCCGGGGATAGGTGATGCCAAGCGGCTGTCCGGTGAAGGGTGAGACCTCGCCGCCCGTGCGTCCGACTTCACCCGGCTGATCGGCCAAGTCGAAAGGCTTGCCAAGCCGCGCGAGAAACGCCGCGCGCCCCGCCCGTGGCGCCTCCTCGCCATGAAACTTCGGACTCGCCGATTCCTTGAATGGCGACCAGCTCACCCGCCGCTCAAGCGTTTCGATCACCCGGTCCAAACGCGCTTTGTGCGCAACAAAGTAAGCAGTCATCGGCCTATCCCCCCGGCAAGTCTGAGATCCCATGCCGGTCAGCCTAAAATCATAAGTACTTTTATGCAAGCCTTGGAAGGTGCAAGATGAAAATTCCGAGCGCCTACCTGCCGACGTCCCTATTTAGCTATTGCTGGGTGGGGTCGTCGGAGTCACAGGGGTCTTTTTATGGAACAAGCACTCCACCGTATAAATCCCGCCGCCGAACAGCGCGATATAGATAAAACCACCGCACATAGCGATATTTTTCATGAACTGGACATTGTTTCCGGGGACTGAAAAATCCAGATGGGCAACGAAAGCAGTCACCAGGCACCAGAGCGCGAACAGCGCCCCAAGCAACCGCACCCGGAGCCCGAGCAGCAACGCAAGACCGCCAACGAATTCGATCACCACCGTGACGATCCACGCCAGTTCCGGCACCGGCACCCCCATATGAACCATATAGGCCTTGGCTGCGGCCGCACCGACAAGCTTGCCAAATCCGCTCCAGATGAAGATGGCGCTCATGAGAACGCGCCCGATGAGCATGCCTAGATCCTGCTGATTATTTAAGTCTCGGATAGTAACAGACATAACCGTCTCCTGATCCTGTGAGTGAACAGACAAGGACACCTGATGCCAGCATTATACCACTTCCGGAGCCGAGGGAATATTACCCGTTTTCATTCCAACCATAAGTTGGTTAACTGCCATCCAGATAAAATGCAGCCCCCGGGCCACTGACCCTCGCCATCACCAAGCGGCCGGGGTAAGCTCGCGTAAAACAAGCTAATAAAAAAATCTGACATGGACAGCAAAGGGAGAGGACTGATGGGGCTCTGGACACGGAAATCACTCTCTGCGCTTGAGCGGGAAGCCACAAGCGTCACCGGCCTCAAACGCGCACTTGGCCCCTTTTCCCTCACCATGATCGGCGTCGGCAGCACCATCGGCGCAGGTATTTTTGTCATCACCGGCACCGCCGCTGCTGAATATGCGGGTCCGGCGCTGGCCATTTCCTTTCTGATCGCTGGCTTCACCTGCCTTTGCACGGCGCTCTGTTATGCCGAACTCGCCTCCATGATCCCGGTGGCTGGCAGCGCCTATACCTATGCCTATGCGACGCTTGGAGAATTCGTCGCCTGGATCATCGGCTGGTGCCTTGTGCTCGAATATGCCATGTCGGCCTCGACGGTGGCGGTCGGCTGGTCCGGCTATTTCACCGAATTCCTCATGAGCTACGGGGTCAAGCTGCCCATGGACTGGATCAGCGCCCCGCTCATTTTCACCGAAACCCACAGCATCGGCATCACCGGAGCCTGGTTCAATGTCCCCGCCGCCGGGCTTGTGCTGCTGTTGACCGGGCTGCTTATTCTCGGCATCAAGGAATCGACCACCGCCAACAGCATCATGACAATGATCAAGATCGGGGCCGTTATTCTGGTTATTTTGTTCGGCGCGGCCTATGTAGATCCCGAAAACTGGACTCCATTCATTCCGGAAAACACTGGCCAATCAGGGCATTACGGATGGAGTGGTATTTTTCGCGCCTCCGGCATCATTTTCTTCGCCTATATCGGCTTCGATGCCATCTCAACCGCCGCGCAGGAGGCCAAAAATCCGCAGCGGGACATGTCCATCAGCCTGTTATGGGCACTTGGCATCTGCACCGCGCTTTATGTGATGATGTCGCTGGTGATGACCGGGCTCGCCCATTATTCGACGCTCAATGTGCCCGACCCGGTTTACAAAGCCTTGCGCACCGCCGGCGCCAATCTAAGCTGGCTGACCCCATTCATCGTCATGGCCGCCATTATCGGTCTGGCCTCGGCTACGCTTCTCAGCCTTTATGGCCAGACCCGGGTATCCTATGTGATGGCCCGGGACGGCCTCATCCCCCGAACCTTTGCCGATATTCACCCGCGCTACCGCACGCCCCTGCACGGCACCGTCATCACCGGACTGTTCAGCGCGCTCATCGCCGGACTGTTCCCCATCGAGATCCTCGGTGAACTCGTGTCCATCGGCACGCTCCTCGCCTTTGCCATTGTCTGCATGGGCGTGCTCATATTGCGCCACCGCGCTCCGGAGCTCAAACGGCCGTTCCGGGTGCCCTTCGCTCCCCTCCTGCCATTGGTCGGCATGTGCAGCTGCTTTTATCTGATGTACAGCCTGCCGGGCGACACCTGGATCCGGCTTGTGGTCTGGCTGGCCATCGGTCTCGTCATCTATTTCGGCTATGGCCGCCGCAACGCTGCCCTGACACGGGCCCGTGAAGCCAGTGAGACCGGCCAACCGTAAGCGACCTCACTCAAGAACAAAGGTGCGATCGCCGATCCGGAACACCCGGCCGTCAAGATGCAGCCGCACCGCCCGCGCCAGGGTCCGCCGTTCAAGCTCACCGCCGATCTTGCGAAAATCCTCCCGGGAGTGACGGGGGCTGACGCGCGCCACCTCCTGCTCGATGATCGGCCCGTCATCGAGCCCGGCCGTCACATAATGGGCCGTCGCGCCGATGACGCGGACCCCGGCCGCATAGGCCTGCCCATAGGGCTCCGCCCCTTTGAAAGCCGGCAACAGGGAATGATGAATATTGATCACCGGGCAAGGCAGCGCCGTGACCAGATCCGGCGACAGAACCTGCATATAGCGGGCCAGAATGACAAGCTCGGCCCCCGCTGCCCGGACGAGATCGAGCGCCACCGCCTCTTGCCGCTGCCGTCTGCCCTCGACAATAGGCAGATGGTAAAACGGCACCCCGGCCGCCGCCGCGAAGGGCGCGAAGTCGCCATGATTGGACAGAACGGCCGCCACCCGCATGCCAAGTTCCTTGGCCTGGGCCAACAGATCCTGGGCGCAATGGGCGAATTTCGAGACGAAAACCACCACCGACGGCCGATGATCCACCGCCGTCAACTGCCACTCCAACCCAAGCGTCGAGGCCCGCGCCGCGAGCGGGGAACGCACCGCTTCCTCCTCCTTGGCCGAAAACATCAACCGCATGAACAGCCGCCCGGTCTCCGGATCGCGGTAATGGGCGCAGTCCTTCAGCACCGCACGCACTGACCGCAACACGTCAAGGACTCCGCTCTCCACGCCGATGCGCGCGGCTGACGGCGATCCCGCCCCCGTGCAGGTCAAAGACAAGATAAAATCCGCCACCATAAGCTCCACATCACCCGATCCCATTGTCCAATCAGACGGGCGACGGGTGCAGGCGTGATGGCTCTCGGGCGGCGTGGAAACTTCAGGCAACCGTTATTGTCAGACTGCCCACGCCGTCGACCTTGCCGGTGAGCCGGTCGCCGCGCGCGATCGGACCGACGCCCGCAGGCGTTCCGGTAAAGATCAGATCCCCGGGTTGCAGGGTGAAATAGGTCGAAAGTTCAGCGATCACTTCCTCCACCGACCAGATCAGCTCATGGAGATTGCCGTCCTGGCGCAGCTGGCCATTAACCTCAAGGCTGATCCGCCCTTCCGCCACCGACGGCACCTCGGATTTCGCGCGGATGGCCGAGACCGGGGCCGCACCATCAAAGACCTTGCCGATTTCCCAGGAGCGCCCCGACGCCTTCATCTCGCCCTGGAGATCGCGGCGGGTGAGGTCGAGACCGACGCCATAGCCGAACACATGGCCCAAAGCCTCAGTGACCGGAATATTCACGCCGCCGCTGCCGAGCGCCACCACAAGTTCGATCTCGTGATGAACATCCGCGCTGCGCGGCGGATAGGCGATACGCGCGCCATCCTCGACCACCGCACTCGCCGGTTTCATGAAAAAGAACGGCGCTTCCCGCGTATCGGCACCCATTTCCCGAACATGCGCCTCATAATTGCGGCCGACGCAAAAAACCCGAGCCACAGGAAAGCGCTCGGCCCGGCCGACAACCGGCAGCGTGATCATGGAAACAGGCGGAAAAACAGTGGTCATAATAATAAATCTCCAGATTAACCCTGATAGACGCGATAAATCATACGGCAGGCCACCAGCAGAAGAAACAGACCAAAGGCAATGCCAAGCTGCCGTTTGCTGAGCCCATGGGCGATCCGCGCCCCAAGCGGCGCAGTGAGATAGGTGGTCGGCGCAATCAAGGCAAGACCGATCAGATTGACAAACCCGAGGCTGCCCATGGGCAGCCGGGGATCGCCCCAGCCGGTAACAATGAACCCAAGCGTGCCGGGAACGGCGATCAACAGGCCAAACAATGAAGCCGTGCCCACCGCGCGATGAATGCTATAGCCGAACAACGTCAGGATCGGCACCCCGACGGTGCCGCCGCCGATGCCCATCATGCTCGAAACACCGCCAATCGCCAATGGGACGCCCTGCATCAAGGGCCCCGGCGGCAAGCCCGGCGCAATCCGCCTGTGATCGAGCGGCAACAGCATCTTGGCCACCACCAGCAAACACACCGCCGCAAAAACCGCCGAAAGCACGCTGCCCTGAACCTCGGACGCGATCACCGTCCCGATCAGGGCGCCGCAAAACATGGCCACCGCCCAGTGGCGGATCAAGGCCATATCCACCGCACCCCGCGACTGATGCGCCCGCGCCGACGAGAGCGCCGTCGGAATAATGGTCGCAAGCGAGGTCGCCACCGCCACCTGCATGCGGATGTCCGCATCGACGCCAACAAATCCAAGGGCAAAGTCCAGCACCGGCACAATGACGATTCCGCCGCCCACGCCCAGCATTCCGGCGATGATTCCGCCTGCAAGCCCGGTGGCCAGCATCAAACCCGCCAACAGAAAAAGCGCCCACTCACCTGTCATGGCATCAGCTGTTCCCGGCATAACCAATTGCAACTATATCGTCTATACGGACGGCCCCCAGCCTGACCAAACACTATTCACGTCAAACCGCCCTGAACGTTAGATTGGGCTGATTGACAGAATACACGGCAATGATATGGTGGTCAGGCTATGTGGACATTTAAAACGTATACGCGATTCCAGCATCACGCAGGCTGCTTGCAAGCAAGCAAGTAGCCCCGGACGTCGCACGCCACAAGCCTTTCTCGACCGTCCGGGGTCATATCCAATCAGAATACTTTATATCTTATAATACCTTGACCGCCCGGAAGCGGTTTACCCCAAAGTTTTTATTCCCGCTATTGCGGTTGACTGTCCAGCCGAACGCCCGGATCACGGCGCGGCGACGGTCTCCTCAAAAAGCAGATTTTTCCTACATGAGGATTACCGATGTCCAAGTCCCTTCCCACCCTGATCATGTCGATGACCGACCACGAGGCCGTAGCCGAACTGGTTGCGGCGACAGAGACCCTCGATCCCTCGGTTGCTGACTATCTCGACCGCGAACTGAACCGCGCCCGGCTGGTCGCTCCGGGCAAACTGCCGGACGATGTGGCCGCCATGGGCCGCAGTGTCACCTACCGTGACGAGGCCAATGGCCGCGTGCGCAGCATCACCCTGGTGTTTCCGGGTGAACAGGATGCCTCCGCCGGCAAGATTTCCGTGCTGACTCCGATCGGCGCCGCCCTTCTCGGCATGCGCGCCGGTCAGGGCATCACCTGGGCCGACCATATGGGCGGCACCCGCAACCTCACCGTGCTTGAAGTGAGCGCCTGAGCCTTACCGGAACACCACGGTCTTATGATCATTGGGCAGGATGCGGTCTTCAATATGAAGCCGCACCGCCCGGGCCAGCACCAGCTTTTCCGTGTCGCGGCCGACGGCAATGAGGTCTTCGGGCGTCATGGCATGGGTCACCCGCGCGATATCCTGTTCGATGATCGGCCCCTCATCAAGGTCCGGCGTCACATAATGGGCGGTGGCGCCAATCAGTTTGACGCCCCGTTTGTGCGCCTGATGATAGGGCATGGCGCCCTTGAAGCTCGGCAGGAAAGAATGATGAATATTGATCGCCGGACAGGGCAGTGACGCACACATGCGGTCCGACAGGATCTGCATATAGCGCGCGAGCACGATCAGATCCACAGCCTCCCGCCGGGCGAGATCGAGAAGCCGGTCTTCCTGCTCCTCCTTGTTGTCCCGGCTCACCGGCAGATGGTGGAACGGAATGTCATAGGCCGCCGCCAGCTGATAAGCATCGCGGTGGTTCGAGACAATGGCCGGGATCTCCATATCGAGCTCCCCGATGCTGGTGCGATACAACAGATCGATCAGGCAATGATCGAATTTCGACACCAGGATCATCACTCGCGGCTTGACCGCCCGGTCACGCAACGTCCAGACCATATCCAACCCCTCGGCCACCGTCGCGAAGGCGGCCTGAAGCTCATCCCGGCTGTGCGGCGCGTCGGTCACGGCAAAGGCCACCCGCATGAAAAACCGGCCGGTGGAGAGGTCGTCATATTGCGCGCTGTCGGTGATATTCAGACCGCGCTCGAACAGAAATTTCGACACCGCATAGACAATGCCCACACGATTCGGACAGGACAGCGTAAGCACGAACGCAAGATCGGGCGTGGATACCGGCATGACTGAATATTTCCGCTGCAAGACTGTAAACATGGCCAGAGTTATACCCTCAACAGGGGCATGATGGCGATCACAATTGGCGATGCCCCCTTTGCGGGCGAGACCAGTAGCCTCCCCCGGCAAATTTCGGTACACTGTTCGAAGACTTAAAGAATTTCCTGTGCGAGGGGCCAGGACCCCGGGCGCTTGCCCGGTTAGGGTCTGCTTTCAGTCTCGCCATCACCTAGGGGGAGCGTCAGCCCATGAAAAAACTGCTGTTGATCGTCGGCGCCATTGTGCTCCTGCTGGTGGTCGCCATTGTCGCGATCCCGTTCCTGATCCCGGTGGAGCGTTACAAGCAGGAAATCTCGGCCCAGGTCAAAACCGCCACCGGCCGCGATCTCGCACTCAACGGCCCGCTCAAGCTGTCGCTGTTTCCATCGATCGTGCTCAAGGCCGATGATGTACATTTCTCCAATGTCCCGGGCGCGACCGAGCCCGATATGGCCCGTTTTGAAACGCTCAAAATCGCCGTCAAGCTGATGCCGCTATTTGCCGGCAAGCTTCAGGTCGATGGCTTTGAGCTGGTAAAGCCGGTGATCCATCTCGCCATCGACAAGACCGGCAAGGGCAACTGGGAATTTGACGTCGCCCCAGATCAGACAAAACCTGAAACCGAAGCCGGCAACCTTGATGAAGTGCTCCAGAACCTCACCCTCGGCCTGGTCAAGCTGAGCGACGGCCTAGTCACCTATAGCGACGCCCGCGACGGCACCCATCAGGAACTGAGCGCCATCAACAGCAGCCTCGACCTGCCGAAATATGATGGTCCGCTGGCCGTCAAAGGCGATTTCGTCTGGAACAAGGAAAAAATCGACCTCGCCCTCACTGCCGCCAATCTCAAGAAACTGATGGAGGGGCAGCAGGAAAATTTCACCGCCAAGGTCAGCGCCGCCCCGGTCAACTTCTCGGTGGATGGTCAGGGCCGCATGGCGGAAAAATTCGCCCTGATCGGCAAGGCCACCCTCGATGTGCCGTCGCTGCGCAAACTCGCGGCCTGGACCGGCAACCCGCTTGAGGCCCCGGGCAGCGGCTTCGGCCCGCTCAAACTCTCGGGCGACCTTGATCTTGCGAATGATGCCTATGCCTTCAAGAATGCCACGATCCAGTTCGACAAGATCAACGCCACCGGGGCCCTCACGGTCAAAACCGGCGGCGAGCGTCTGGCCTTGAGCGGCAATCTGACCGCCGACGCGCTCGACCTCAACCCCTATCTACCGCCCGAAGAACCCGAAAGCAAATGGGCCGGCTGGAGCGAGGAGCCCATCGACGTCTCGGGCCTCAAGGCCGCCGACGCCGATTTCGCCTTCAAGACAAAATCGCTCACCTATCGCAAGATCCAGATCGGTCAAAGCAGCCTGCATCTTGACCTGAAGGCCGGCATCCTCAACGCCAATCTGCAGGAAATGGCCTTATACGGCGGCAGCGGTAAAGGCTCGGTAACCGTGAACGGCAGCGGCACGACGCCGTCAATCAGCGCCAATTTCCAGCTGTCCAAAGTGAATGCCGAACCGCTGCTGAAAGACGCCGGGGACTTTGACAAGCTGTCGGGCACGCTCACGACCAACCTCGCCGTCACCACCTCCGGCAAGCATCAGAAGGCCATGATTTCGGCCCTCAACGGCAATGGCAGTTTCGCCTTCGCCGACGGCAGCCTGAAGGGCGTCGATATCGCCGCCGTGGCCACCAGCATCGAAAAGGTGGTCAATGGCTTCAAGGGCGGCGGCACCGGCCTCTTGACCGGCCTGACCTCGGGCGACCTGACCGGCTCCATCAAGGGCATCGCCTCCATGTTCGGCGGCGCGGGCGAAGTCAATCAGTCGACCAAATTCTCGTCGCTCAAGGGCACCTGGTCCTCGGCCAACGGCACCGTAAGCCAACCCGATCTGCAACTGATCGGCCCCTATGTGAACAACCGCACCTTGCTGAAAATGACCGGCCACGGCCAGATCATGCTGCCGCCGCAGACGCTTGACTATGAAGCCACGGTACATTCCTTCGCCAAGGCCACGGTCGACAATACCGGCATCGGTGGCACGGTGCGGCTCTCCGGCCCGCTCTCCGATCCTTATCCTTGCGTGGTGCTCGGGTCGCTCTGCCTCGGCAAAAAGACCTCGGCCGGAGATCTTTTGAAATCCGGTGCTGCCGACCAGCTGAAAAGCCTGATCCCCGGCAAGACCGATGGCGTTGGCAGCAGCCTTAAGGACAAGCTAAAGGGCTTCAAGTTCCCCTGAAGCCCTTCTGAAACCTATGGTCGGTCCGGGTGATCCCTCATCCGGACCGGCATCTCATCCAAATGTCGCCAGTGCCGCGAGACCGAGACCGCCGAGAATAATCCGGTACCAGGCAAAAAGCCCGAAGCCGTGACGGCTGATGAACCCCACCAGCCAGCGCACCACCACCAGAGCCACCACAAAGGTGGTGACAAAACCGACCCCGATCAGCGCGCCGTCATCGAACGTCAGCGAGCCGCGATTTTTATAAAGATCGAAGGCCACGGCCCCGAACATGGTCGGAATGGCGAGGAAAAACGAAAATTCCGCCGCCTGTTTACGCTCGACCCCAAGACAGAGCGCACCCAAAATGGTCGCCCCTGAGCGCGACACCCCCGGAATCATCGCCAGGCATTGCAGAAAGCCAATGGCCACTGCGGTTTTCGGGCGGACCTCGTCAATGCTGCGGATCGACGGCTCGGGCCGGAAGCGCTCGATAGCCAGAATGGCGAAACCGCCAAGGATCAGCGCCCAGCAGACCACCCAGGGCGAAAACAAATATGCCTTGATGACCCCATGAAAGGCCGCACCGATCACCGCCGCCGGCAGAAAAGCCAACAGAATCGTCGTCACGAAATGGCGCGAGACGGGGTCCGACGGCAGGGTCACAAGCACATGCCACAGGCGCTGAAAATACAGCACGCAAATAGCCAGAATGGCGCCAAGCTGGATCGCCACTTCGAACACCCGGCCCTGCGGCCCCTCGAAATTCAGGAAATGCCCGGCCAGTAGCAGATGCCCTGTGGATGATACCGGCAGAAACTCGGTCGCGGCCTCGATAATTCCGAGAAGAACCGCGTCAAAATATACCCCACTCATGCTGCGACTTACCCCGCTGCTTTGCATCCAAAAGGAGTACAGGATATACCCGAAGTCAGGCCCCCTGTCGCCCCTTTGTCCCGGCCCGGATGGCCAAAATGGATTGCCGGGTCAAGCCCGGCAATGACAGATGGTGGAGCAGTCCATGTGAAAATTGTCATTACCGGGCTTGACCCGGTAATCCATGCTCGCTCCGCCAAAACAATCCTTAAAGCGCGAGCGGCGGCACTTCAACAATCCAGCCGAAGGGGTCGCTGCCGCGGCCTTCCTGAATGTCGAGCAGCGCCTGACGGAGTTCGGACGCTACCGGCGTCGCACTTGGCAAGGGAACCGTCCGGCCATCCGCCTCGCCGAACAGTGCGATCGGATTGACGATGGCCGCCGTGCCGCAGGCGAAGACCTCGCTACAGCGCCCGTCCCGGATATCGCCGAGCAGCGCTTCCATATTCATGACCCGCTCCACCAGCTTATACCCCCGGTGCCGGGCGAGCCGGATCAGCGAATCACGAGTGATCCCGGGCAGGATCGAATCATTCAACTCGGGGGTATGAAGCACGCCGTCGATGACCGCGAAAACATTCATGCCCGACAGTTCCTCGATATTGCCGCGCGTTTCGGGATCGAGCCAGAGCGACACATGATAGCCCCCGGCAATGGCCAGCGTGCTCGATCGCAACGACGCCGCGTAATTGCCGCCGGTCTTGGCCACACCGACGCCACCGCGCGCGGCCCGCACGTCATGGCGTTCGATCATGACCCGCATGGGCGCTGTGGCATAGGCTTCGACCGGGCTTCCGATCACCATGAAGCGCAGATTGTCCGACGCCTTGATGGTATAAGACGGATCAAGTCCAAAGGCGAAGGGACGCAAATATAGCGCCTGACCGCTGGCGGTCGGAATATGCGGGGCACAGGCTCCCGTCACCGCCTCGATGCCATCCATGAACAGATGTTCGGGCACCGTCACCATGCACATACGTTCCGCCGAGCGCACGAAGCGCGCCCAATTGTCCCGCGGCCGGAACAGGGTCGGTGCCTTGCCCTCGAATCGGTAAGCCTTCATGCCTTCGAAAATCTGTTCAGCGAAATGCAGGCCCTTGCAGCCGGGCGGCACCGCGATATCGCCATAAGGCAGAAGCTCGCCCTGGCCCCAAGCGCCATTACGATATTCGACGCTATACATCACCGGCGCGGTTACGGCGCCGAAACCAAGTGACGCGGGGCATGAAAAACCCCTGACGGCTTCAGCAACAGCGGGATGAATTTTATAAGAGGTCATGAGGCCGTCTCCAAAATTTTTTCCTTTATACCAAGACGCTCCAACCGCCGCCACAGCCATATTCCAGGCGTAAAACCTCTCCGCCACGCCCTTGCATGAATTTTGTGTCCACCTGCACAAACACCAGGAATTAATGCACTTTTAAGTATCACTAGATAAAGAAGCGATATTACATCAACCCTGACGCGAGCATTCATACGCATGCCCGAGTATCGCTTAAAACCTTGCTTCTCAGTACCGCCGCCCTGTTTGCATCTGCCCAGGCTGTGAACGCCACCCCCGTCAACGTCGCCTTCATCCTTGAGGGCGATTACATCTAACTCTCGGTCAATGACTTCGGCACGCTCGGTCAGGGGAGTATGTCTCCCGGGCTTCTGTATGACACGACGGGAATGAGAAACTTCGATCCCGCTGATGACTATCTCACGCCCGGCATACCGTTCGAAGGGTTCGGCATATCCTTCAATGGCATGAACAAAATCAACAACAACAGCAGTTATCCCTACAGCACCCCAGATATTTTCGGCACAGTGACCAATGCCAGCACCGGCACCACAAGCCATGCCATCTGGACCGGCACCTATAACGATGGGACCGCCGATCTTTTCACCCTCACCAACGATCTGTCGTTCGACAAGAACAGCAAGGCCGTCAAGATCACGACCACCATCTCGGCCTTGTCGGATCTGACCGGCGTCGCCTTCGCCCGCCATATCGACCCCGACGTCAATACCGGCTTCACGACGAACAGCACCGGCACGGCCACCATCGATCCGAAAGACCTCGTGACCGCGGTGAGCTCGGTCAAGGGCTATGTGCTGGCGATGTATACGAATGACGCCGTCACCCACAATACCGGGGTAAGTGCAGATTGGAGCCAGGATCCCGCCGATTATCTGACCGGCCACAATGACGGCGATGGCGATTATGTCATGGGTCTCGGCTTCAACCTCGGCGATCTTCTGGCAGGAAAAACCATCAGCTTCACCTATTATTATCTGTTCGGCGATGATCTCACCGAACTTGAAAAGCTGGTGAGTGATACCAGCGGCCTCAAGGCCGGGGACATCATCAATACCCTGCCGGGCGGCAGCCTGGTCGTGAACGGCAAAAAGATCGAGTTCACGTCGGATTTCGTCCTCAACCAGGACATCACGATCGGTGCCGCTGGCGCAAGCTTTGATACCGCGGGTTTCGATGCGGTCATCACGGGCCATCTCTCCGGCGACGGCTGCATGACCAAGACCGGCGAAGGCAAGCTCGATCTCCGCGGCGACAGCTCGAACGCCGTCGGCGCCTGCGTCGAACAAGGCACGCTGGCCATGAACGCCACGTTCGACGGCGATGTCTGGGTTGATAATGGCGGCACATTGCGCGGTTCCGGCACCATCAACGGCAGAACTGAAGTCTCCGGCACCCTCGCCCCCGGCAACAGCCCGGGCACGCTGACCTTCACCGACAGTGT